>JBBQUC010000426.1:0-4307 GCA_038212815.1 Cytophagales bacterium | reverse complement strand
GTTACTCTGATCAAACACAGACCTGACCGTGTCGCTTACATTAGACATTTTTTCGGTGGCCGTGTGAATTGGTTCAGGCCGATGGGTAAATCGGGAAACCAGATTCCCAATGAGTCGGCGTGGACCGGGAGTAGTAGAATAACGCATGAGCTTAGTAGAGTTCAACAAAAAAGCGGGCGTTTAGGCCCGCTTTTTATTAAGTATTAAATATCAATTCGGGCATATTTGGCGTTTCGTTCGATAAACTCGCGCCGGGGGGCCACTTCATCGCCCATCAGGGTCGAGAATACATGATCGGCTTCGGCACCAGATTCTACTGTTACGAGTTTCAGCGTCCGGCGGTCGGGGTCCATGGTAGTACTCCAGAGCTGTTCGGCATTCATCTCGCCTAAGCCTTTATACCGCTGTATGCCTACACTTTCTTCGCGACCACCGGCTGCCAGTTCGCGTACGGCGGCTTCGCGCTGCTGTTCAGTCCAGCAGTAGCGTTCTTCTTTGCCTTTCTTCACCAGATAGAAGGGAGGCTGCGCAATGTAAATATACCCCTGGTCGATCAACTCTTTCATATTGCGGTAAAAGAGCGTCAGAATGAGTGTACGAATGTGACTACCATCAACGTCGGCATCGGTCATGATGATGATTTTGTGGTAACGCAGTTTATCGAGGTTCATCTGGGTTTCGCCGTCTTTTTTCTCCAGTCGGATACCCAGCGCTGTCCAGATGTTCTTGATTTCCTCGTTTTCGTAAATCTTGTGTTCAAGGGCTTTCTCGACGTTCAGGATTTTACCGCGCAGGGGCAAAATGGCCTGAAACTTCCGGTTGCGTCCCTGTTTGGCGGTTCCACCCGCTGAGTCTCCCTCAACCAGGTAGAGTTCACAAGTGCGAGGGTCAGTGTCGGAGCAGTCGGCCAGTTTACCGGGTAGCCCCATGCCACTCATAAAGTCTTTCCGGCCCGTCATCATTTTCTCGTAGATAGCCGCCGAAGCTATCCGCGCCTGTGCCGATAGCACTACTTTCTCTACAATCTGCTTGGCCTCTTTGGGGTGTTCTTCCAGCCAGGTACGCAGAATATCGCCTACCACACTGCTTACCGCCGTTACGGCCTCCTGATTACCGAGTTTGGTTTTGGTTTGCCCTTCAAACTGGGGTTCCTGCACCTTCACTGAAATAACGGCAGTCAGACCCTTACGAAAGTCGGAACTATCGAAGTCGATCTTACCATTTTTTTTGGCGATCAGATTATTCTCTTCGGCGTATTTTTTCAGCACCCGCGATATAGCTGCCCGAAAGCCCTGTACGTGCGTACCCCCTTCGTTGGTACTGATGTTGTTTACGTATGACGAGATATTCTCCGCGCCCTCCATGTTATAGACCATAGCCACCTGCACCGGAATCGAGCCTTTCTCCGATTCCATGTACATAGGCAACATGCCCGCCAGCGAGGGGCGGTTTTCGTCGAGGTATTTTACAAACTCAACCAGGCCACCTTCCGAATAAAATTCTTTATAGAGTGGATGACCTTCCTCGTCAAGCTGGCGCAGGTCAGTCAGTGTAATCCGAATTCCTTTGTTCAGAAAAGAGAGTTCGCGCAGCCGCCCGGCAACGGTATCGAATTTATAAACCGTTTCGGTGAAGATGCTTTCGTCGGGCTTAAACGTTACCGTTGTACCCGTATCGTCGGCTTTGCCAACGGTACGCACCGAATAGCGTGGCTGGCCAATGTTATATTCCTGCTCGAAGATTTTACCTTCGCGGTGAATTTCTACGTGCAGGTAGGTGGAGAGGGCATTTACGCAGGAAACGCCCACGCCATGTAGACCACCGGAGACTTTGTAGGTATCTTTATCGAATTTACCACCAGCATGCAGCACTGTCATCACCACCTCCAGGGCCGATTTGCCTGTCTGATGGTTAATCCCGGTGGGAATACCGCGTCCGTTATCTTTCACGGTCACGGAGTTATCCTCGTTGATGGTTACATGAATCGTGTCGCAGTAGCCCGCCAAAGCTTCGTCGATGGAGTTGTCCACTACTTCCCAGATCAGGTGGTGCAGACCCCGGGTGCCGACATCGCCAATGTACATCGAAGGCCGCTTCCGGACGGCTTCCAAGCCTTCCAGTACCTGAATGTTATCAGCATCATAATTGCTCCGGCCATTGGGGTCGGTTAGCACATCTGCTTCGGCAAGTTCATTTGTCATAGACTATGTTTTTAAGCAAATTAAGAGAAAAAACAGGCTGTAAGCCTTATACGCGGTGATGGTGTATCAGATTGTAAAAATACAAAAAAAAGAGCAAATTTCCACCACTTTTCCTACGAATCACATCAATATTATCGCTTTTCAACCCTATTTTTTTGCCTGGATTTATGCAGACAGTACCTTCGTTTGCTAACCGACTTCAAATGCTTGTGTTTACGCGCTTTCTAGCTTTTTCAGTTATGGTCATCGCCCCGTTCGGCCCTGTGTTAAGTCAGCCGGTGGCTACCCGGCTACGCGCCTACCTGACGCAGCTACCCGATTCGGTGCGGGTGAGTTTGGCCGTCGAGTCGCTGCATACCGATAGCCTGCGGTTCTATCATCGGGCTGATGTCCGAACACCCTCGGCCAGTATTATCAAATTACCCATTCTGGTCGAGGCTATGGAACGGGTAAAAGCCGGGCAGTTAGACCTCGATGAGATTCATATTCTGGTCGATTCGGAGAAGACAGGAGGGGCAGGTGTGTTGGCCACTTACTCCAATCGCAGTCGGATCAGCTACCGTGACCTGCTCACGCTCATGATTACCCAAAGCGACAACACCGCTACCAACATCCTGATCGACGAGTTCGGCATGGCCAATATCAATGCCAGGATGGATAGTATTGGGTTGAAAACGACCCGGTTAAATCGGGTTATGATGGATACCCTGGCCGTGCGGCAGGGCAGGGAAAACTACATTACCGCCCGCGAAATGAATGGATTGCTCACCAAAATATACCGGCATGAAGTGGCCACCCCAGCCCTGTGTGAGCAGATGATAACTATACTGAAACAGAACGCCGATACAGCAACGATTCCGAGTCTGCTACCTACAGGTATGATGGTGGCACACAAGACGGGTACGCTTTCTTATGTGCGGGGTGATGCCGGCATTGTGTATGGCCGGCAGCCGTTTGTACTAACGATAGTGGTGCAGGGAACTACTACGCCCGAAGCCGAGCGGATTATTGGTGAACTGGCAAAGTTGTGTGTGGATTAGGGAGTAAGACTTGTTACCGCACCTGCATATCTCTGCCGGTTCGCTGGTGCGGTAACAACCTACTTCGTTATTGCCGATGTAGCTGCAAGGTGATGGTATATTTAGTTTTGGTGCCAGAGTTGGTAAAGTCTTCGTCGGACTGGGTTTTGAGCGACAAAGTTGTGCCATCATTGGTGACATCATACACGTCTGGAGAAGAGCCGGTGTTAGTGATCGTTAGCTTGCTACCCGACAAACTCCATTTGCTGCTGCTATCGAAGCCGGTTGCATCACTGATTTTGCTACTGCTGCTCTGACAGGAAGCTGGGTTATCGGTCGTGATGGTACCGCCAGTTTTAAAGGTAATGGTTACATCGCTCAGGCAGGTGGTGCCTAAACTGAGGTTGTACAGGGGTAACAAATCATCGAAACCACTCACTTTAGGATCAATTTTAATGGCGGTAATTTTGTAACTACCCTCCACACCTGCTGGCGAAACAGGATCAGTTGTGCTTTTTTTACAGCCAACAACCAACGATAGTAGTACTACGGCAAACAGGGGTGCCTTCAGGTCAACCACTTTGGACAGTAGGGTCTTCATAGCAAGTAAAATTTATGTGTTGACTAAAGCGCAAAAATGAAGTAAGCCTGCCGATAATCAGCATTGATTTGAGCGAACGGCCATTTTTTGTAGCTTTAGCCCATAATGATAGTCTATTATGAACCGGCCCTACCTGATTCTATTCGGTTTTCTACTCCCTACCTTCGTGGCTGCTCAGGACACAAAACCCAAAAAATACACCGGCGAATTTTTACAAGTACCCGTGCCATTCGCCTGGATTAAGTAAGTCGTTAAACTCCCTGTCTTTTCAGAAAAATCTTCTCTATCCGTATGAAAACCCTCCTGCTGTTGCTCTGCCTGACTACTACCCTGACCCTGGCCCAATCTGTGGGTGGGGGAGGTACGTACACCCCCGCACCCGAAAACCTCGCGGCCCGAACCTGGTTTCAGGATGCTAAACTGGGCCTCTTTATCCACTGGGGTGTCTATAGCACCCTGGCCGATGGCGAGTGGGTGATGAACAAC
>JBBQUC010000425.1:0-4308 GCA_038212815.1 Cytophagales bacterium | reverse complement strand
TATGTTGTTTTTGATGGGGCTTTGCTTTGGTTATTTTGTTGTGTCGCCCCTGGCCATCAACTTTTTAGCAAACTGGCAACTGTCGCCCGATATTAAAAACCAGTACGACATTACATCCTATATCAGTATTCTCGCCACGCTCTCCTTAGGGTGTGCCCTGATGTTCCAGATGCCCATTGTGGCGTTTGTACTCTCGAAAGTGGGGGTACTTACACCAGGGTTTATGCGGGAGTATCGCAAGCACGCCTGGATCGTCATTTTGATCGTTGCTGGTATTATTACCCCTTCGCCTGATGTGTATAGCCAACTTCTGGTGGCCGCGCCCTTAGCGATGCTCTACGAAGTGAGTATTTTGGTGTCGCGTTCGGTGCAGAAGGCACGGCTGAAAGACGAGGAATCGCTAATGGAGCGGTAATGATGTCCAAGTACGATTTTAAAGCCTATCATATCCGCACCATCAATGCGGCCAATGATGCCGAACGGGTGGCTATCAATCAGGAGTTAAAAGCCTTATATGCATCGTTGCCCGATGAGGAGAAGGCTGCTTTTAACCAGCAACTACAAACGTTTCTGGCCCGCGAAATGGGGCATCTCAAATCCAGTTATGAATCAGTGAAAGGCGGGTTGGGCGGGGACTGAGCTGAACTGATGGCCAATACCATAGTGCGATGCCGAGAGCTCAGCTACACTCCTATGAACGTAATAAGTATAACCAGGCCTGGCGATGCTTCCGTGCTGCAACTGGAGAAGCGGCCTATACCGCAACTTGCCCCCGGACAGGTATTGATTCGGGTTGGGGCTGCCGGGATTAACCGAAGTGACTTACTGCAACGGCAGGGCTGGTACGGCGCAGACCCATCGGGGCAGATTCCGGGGCTGGAAGTAGCAGGCTTGATCGAGCAGTGTAGCCCAGCTGTAAGTCGGTGGCAGGTAGGCGACCGGGTTTGCGCGCTCATTAATGGTGGGGGCTATGCCGAGTATGTAGCCGTTGACCACCGCCATTGCTTGCCTATTCCGGCCACCCTCTCCTTTACCGAAGCCGCGTCGCTGCCCGAAACGGTGCTGACGGTCTGGTCAACGGTATTTCAGTGGGGGCGGCTTAGGGCAGGCGAGAATTTTCTGGTACATGGCGGCAGCAGTGGTATTGGCGTAACAGCCATTCAGCTTGCTAAAGCGTTTGGGGCAGGAGTATATGCCACCGCCGGTAGCGATGACAAATGCACCAGATGCCAGGAATTGGGGGCCGATAAGTGCCTCAACTACCGCACCACCGACTTTGAGGAGGCACTAGACGGAGTAGGCATTCACGTTGTTCTGGATATGGTGGGCGGCTCT
Organism: Cytophagales bacterium; assembly: GCA_038212815.1. Classification (GTDB taxonomy): domain Bacteria; phylum Bacteroidota; class Bacteroidia; order Cytophagales; family Spirosomataceae; genus JBBQUC01. The sequence goes on along the minus strand of JBBQUC010000425.1, from coordinate 2,973 downwards.
TACACGCCCAAAAACCTCCGCTTGCTAACCACCGATGGACGGCTGATGTTTATCAACGCCATGCAGGGTGCCGATAGCCAGATTCATATTCCAACGGTGATGCAAAAACGCATTACCATTAGTGGCAGTATGCTAAAGCCCCGCGATGCCGAATTTAAAGCCGCCCTCACCGCTGAGGTAGAACAGCAGGTATGGCCCCTGCTGGCCGATGGGCGGCTACAACCCATTGTTTACCGGGTGTTTCCGCTAGCCGAAGCTGGGCAGGCACAAGACCTTATGGCTAGCAGCGAACACATCGGCAAAATTATTCTGGAGGTAAGCTAATCCTACTCATGGTTTCAACCCTTTACTGACCAATGGCAATCCCGTCTACAAACCGGTGGCACCTAACCCCAATAATGGGAATAGTAGGCTTTGGTCTGCTGTATGGAGTAGCCGCTTGTCAGTATCCCGGCGGATCATCGTTCGATCACATGGCAGTAGGGTTTAGCTGGCAGCATAACTACTGGTGCGATTTGCTGGGTGTAACAGGCAAAAACGGGGCATATAATCCGGCAAGGCCTATTGCACTCACCGCTATGGCGCTTTTGTGCAGCAGCTTGGCAGTTTTCTGGTATCTGCTTCCGGTTCTCTATGGCACCCAAACCCACTTTATTCGGATTAGTCAATGGGCTGGCATCCTGGCTATGGCGATTGTACTCTTCATCGGCTCCCCATATCACGACCTGGTAATGAACGTAGCCGGTAGTTTTGGCGGGGTGGCATTAATGGCTACGGTTTTGTGTCTTTACCGGAACCGGCTGTTTGGGTTGATTGTAGTTGGCGGGGTTTGCCTGGTACTAATCGGCGTGAACAATTATGTATATTATACTCTTCATTACCTGGTTTTTCTGCCCATTATTCAGAAAGGAACCTTTGTGCTGTTTCTAAGCTGGATTAGTCTGGTCAACTGGAAACTGTATAAGCGTCAACAATTGACTCGTGACTAATCTGTATCTATCTCTACTCTCGTTTACCAGGGTTTACTGACTGTCAACGAATGACCAACAAGTGAGTTACACCCCGAACTGGCGCAAGTGGTGGTCGAGGTGTTTCCAGATGAGTCGGCCCCAGTCTTTTTTTGTCAGCTTGCCAAAGAAGGGATGGGCTTTAAACGAGTCTTTGCCTTGTAGGCGCTGGAGCAGTTGCAGCAGTTCCGTCTTTGCCTTCGCGATGTCTGGTACCTGCGCCTGATTGGTGAGCATGTTCATGGCTATGGGAGTAGGGGAGCCTTTAGGCCAGGGCATGGCATAGAGAATTAGCCACCGGCCTACCGAGGTTCTGTAGAAAGCAGGCCCTTCAACCGCCGTTTCGGGCAGTATGCCCAGGGCTTTTTTAAGCTGAATGCCGCAATGACCTACCATTTGGGGCAGCGTCATGTTGCCCCACTGCCGGGGCGAAGTTGCCGCTAACTGATTTATGCGTTGCTGAATGTCGGCATACGCTGCCGGATTGAAAATAGTGAGAGCCATTGGTGATACAGAGTTGGGGGAGCAGAGACAACAGAATGAATACTGATGTACAACAGGAGTGGCACGCTCATTTGCTGTACCTTTGTTTCTGGTAAAGATAACGTATTTTATGCACTACGGCTATTTCAACGGCACCATTACCCCCACCGAGCAGATTGGGGTGGGCGTTACCGACCTCGGCCTGCTACGGGGCTACGGCCTGTTTGATTACTTTCTGACCTACAACGGTCGGCCTTTTGCCTGGGACTTGTACTGGGCGCGGTTTCAGAACTCGGCTTCGCGGTTGCACCTGCCCCTGCCACTCACCAAAGACGAGACGTACCGGGTAGTGATGAACCTGATGGAACGCCACAACACCAACGCTACCGATCCCGGAGAGGTAGGCTTCCGGTTTGTGCTGACTGGCGGCTACGCACTAGACAGCATCAGTGTCAGCAAACCCAACCTGCTTATCCTGACCGAAGACATTCATCCGGTGCCACCGGCGCAGTACGAGCAGGGGATCAAGGTAATCCTGGACGAGTACGTTCGGGAGATGCCCGAAGTGAAAAGTACCGATTACAAGCGGGTTATTCTGCTGGCGGGCGAGATTAAAGCCGCTGGTGCGCAGGATATTCTGTACCACAAACAGGGCGAAATCAGCGAGCTTAGCCGGAGTAACTTCTTCATTACCAAGGGGCAACGGCTCATTACCCCCGACCACCATATTCTGCACGGTATTACCCGCCGTACGGTGATGGATTTAGCTAAAGCCGATTTTCATATCGAAGAACGCCCACTACTGCTCTCCGACCTCTACGATGCCGACGAAGCCTTTACCACCAGCAGCACGAAGTTGGTGCTACCCATTACACAAGTGGGCGAGTTGGCCGTTGGCGACGGCAAGGTCGGTCCCAAAACAAACTTTTTACTCGACCGGCTGCGCGAACTGGTGGCGAATTGGTAAGTTTACATACTTATGGAAGTCCAAACACACTATCGCGCCTGTAACCTTTGCGAAGCCATTTGTGGCCTCGACATTAAACACCAAAACGGCGTTGTGCTGAGCATAGTCGGCGATAAGGCTGATCCGTTCAGCCGGGGACATATCTGCCCCAAAGCCGTTGGCCTCAAAGATATTTACGAAGACCCCAACCGCCTGCGCCGTCCGCTAAAACGCGTAACCACTGCCGAGGGAATGGTTGGCTGGGAAGAAATTGGCTGGCAACAGGCGTTTGATGAAGTGGCTGCCCGGCTGCGGCAAATCAGGGCGCAACACGGGGCCGATGCCGTGGGGTTCTACGCAGGCAATCCGTCGGTGCACAATTCCGGCACGCTCATGGCCTCGCCCGGCTTTGCCAAAGCATTGGGCACGCGGGCGGTATTCTCGGCCTCATCCGTCGATCAGTTTCCGCACCATTTTGCTGCCTGGCAGTTGTTTGGGCATCCACTGCTCATGCCCGTTCCCGATATCGACCATACC
>JBBQUC010000424.1:0-4310 GCA_038212815.1 Cytophagales bacterium | reverse complement strand
ATTTGGGTAATCCGGTTCTTCTCGACCACAATATCTATTGGCCCTACCGGGGGTGCTCCCGTGCTGTTGACCAGGGTAATGCCCCGGATAATGAGCCGGCCAAACGGCCCCTCGCCCTCATGCCGGGCCGGGGCTTTCTCTACCTTCTCGACCTGAGCGCGAGACACATAGGCAATGAATACTGTACAATGGATAACGAGGAGTGAGCGGTAAAGGAGGGTTTTCATGCGGTAGCGATTGGGTTCAGAGAAATGTATGACAAAGTAGTTGACCATATCCGCTGGCCTGACTACATTTGTGTTGTTAGCAAACTTACACATTCCGTTTGTTTGTACCAAGCCTTGAGTACTACGTCGCCCTGATAGTCAGTGAAGCACTGACCCAATTCTATACCGATCACGATTTTGACAATGACCTATGAAACAAACGATCACTACATACTTCCTGCCTGCTATCCTTATACTGGCTGTTCTGTTCGCTTTTGGGATGGGGGCTACGGTGTATCAGAAAAAACCCATGTCAGTTGCTTCGGCAGGTAGTCAGGCTACACCCGAATTTGCCAAATACTGGTTTAGCGGTAAGGCGGAGCTAAACCGCTACCAACTTCAACAGGGACAGTATGGTGCACTACACTCCGGTCAGGCCGTGCTGATTTTTGTAACCGAAGATTTTCGGACGGATACGCAGGTGAAGAGCGAGACGGAGGCTAGTCGGGATAAGGCCGTGCCGGTGTTGAAAACCAACCTCATTAAGCGGTTTCAGACGGGCATTTACGATTACTCCCTATTCACGTCGGTGTTTACGCCTATAAATAACACCGGCCACTCGTCCCTCTTTCCCAATACGCTGAAGGTCAGTACATCGGCGCAGGAGTGGTGCGGGCACAATTATGTGCAGCTAAACCTGCGCGATAATGCCTATCAGGTGAGCGGGCAGTCGTATTTTGAAAAGGAGGTAGCCGAGAACTATACCGTACCCAACGTATGGCTGGAAGATGAACTCTGGAACCGCATTCGGCTAACCCCCGACAAACTGCCCACAGGCGAGGTGACGCTTATCCCCGGTACTATGTCGGCACGGCTGCGGCACAAACGGCTCGACCCGCTCCCGGCAGAGGCCCAATTGGCTCCTTACGCAGGTACACAGTTTCGGGGCGATTCACTGCAAACATATACGGTGAACTACAAAACGGATGGCCGTACCCTCCTGATTGCCTTTGAAAAAGCGTTTCCGCACCAGATTGTGGGGTGGGAGGAAACCTATACCAGCAAAGGTAAACGGCTGACCAGTCGGGCTATACTGCAAAAAACCATCCAAACCGACTACTGGAACCACAATATGCCTGCTGATAGTGCTTTTTTAGTACTGAAATAACTGCTTACCTTTGTACCGCTAATCTTAACGGGGTGCCCTACCAGACGGGCTGAGATTATACCCATTGAACCTGCACCGGGTAATGCCGACGGAGGGAACGTGCCGAGGGGCTGCTGAGCCACTCAAGTATCTATTTATTTTTTCACCACCGATAGGCATGGCCCCTTGCCTTATCGTTACCGTTTTCTGCTTCATGCAAAACGCAACGACCTATCGTTTTCTGCTGGTGGCCTTGTTGGGGCTGCTCACCCTGCCCGCCTGGGCACAATTCGCGCTGACGGGCCAAGTGGCCGAAGCCAACGGATCGCCCCTGCCGGGAGCGGCCATCACCATCGAAGGCTCCTATAAGGGCACCTTTGCCGATGCTACTGGTCAGTTTAGACTGGCTACCCTCAAACCCGGACAGTACCAACTCCGGGTGTCGCTGCTGGGGTATCAACCCCTGCTGCAAACGGTCGATCTCCGTCAGAATGAAACTATTAACCTTCAGCTACAGCGGAGTGAGGTAGTTATGGATGAGGTAATTGTGTCAGCAACGCGGGCCAATGAAAAAACGGCCATTGCCTACAGCACCGTAAATCGCACCGACCTCAATAAGCAAAACCTGGGGCAGGACTTACCCGTACTGCTCAATTTCACCCCCTCGGTAGTGACCACCTCCGATGCGGGTGCAGGTGTCGGCTACACGGGCATCCGCATTCGGGGTTCTGATGCCACCCGGGTGAACATAACCCTGAACGGAATTCCCTATAACGATGCCGAATCGCAGGGGACGTACTGGGTGAACATGCCCGATTTTGCCTCATCGGTGACTAGTGTGCAGATACAGCGGGGCGTGGGTACATCGACCAATGGGGCCGGGGCGTTTGGGGGCAGTATTAACGTGCAGACCAACACCCTGCAAAAAGAACCCTATGCCGAAACCAATGCCTCGGCAGGTTCATTTGGTACGCTTAAAACCACCCTCATGGCAGGGTCGGGGTTGTTAAACAAGCACTGGGTGGTCGATGCGCGGCTGTCGAAGATTGGCTCCGATGGGTACATCGACCGGGCCTTCTCGAAACTCAAATCGTTTTACGTGTCGGGGGGCTATTATACCGACCGCAGTTTTGTGCGGCTCAACATCTTTTCGGGGCAGGAGCAGACCTATCAGGCCTGGAATGGTGTGCCGGAGAGTCTGCTGAAAACCAACCGCCGGTATAATGAATTTACGTACGACAATCAGACCGACAACTACCAGCAGGATAATTACCAGCTCATCTCCTCCTACGAACTAAGCAAACGCTGGCGGCTGAATGCCTCGCTGCACTGGACCAAAGGCCGGGGATATTATGAGGAATTCAAGACCAATGCCAACCTGAGTACATACAGTTTGCCCAGCATAGTCATTCGCGACTCTACCATTACTAAAACAGACCTGATTCGGCGCAAGTGGCTCGATAACGATTTTTACGGGGGCTTATTTTCGCTCGATTACACCAGCTTTGGCAAACTGACGGGCAACATTGGCGGAGGGTGGAACCGCTATCAGGGCAAGCACTTTGGCGAGGTAATCTGGGCGCGGTGGAACGCCACCCCGGTTACCAGCACGGGCAGCATTCGGCAGCGGTATTACGACAATGATGCCACCAAAACTGATTTTAACCTATACGCTAAAGTCTATTACCCCATTACGGCTAAACTGAACAGTTATGTCGATTTGCAGATTCGGACGGTCGATTATTCATTTCTGGGGTTCGATAAAGACCAGAATACGGTGCAGCAGCAAGCCAATTTGACTTTTTTTAACCCCAAAGCCGGGCTGACGTACGCGCTTTCTGACCAAACAACGGTATATGCTTCTGTTGGCGTAGGAAACAAAGAACCCAACCGCGACGATTACACGCAATCGACCCCCGGCAGCCGCCCGCTGGCCGAACACCTCACCGACTGGGAAGCTGGGTATAAACTCCGCACCGACCGGCTGGCGTTTACGGCCAACGCTTATTATATGGTGTATAAAAACCAGTTGGTCCTGTCGGGGCAGATTAACGATGTAGGCAACTATAACCGCGTGAATGTGCCCGATAGCTACCGGTTAGGTCTCGAACTTGAAGCCGCCATGCGCTTGAGCAAATCCTTGCGCTGGAATCTGAATGCGACCCTCAGCCGCAACAAAATTGCTCAGTTTACGGAGTATCTCGACAACTTTGATTCGGGCAACCAAGTGCCGGTGGTGCATCGGCAGGCCGATATCTCTTTCTCGCCGGCCTTTATTGCTGGCTCGCAGTTGCTGTACAGCCCTGCCAAACGGCTCGAAATAGGCTTGCTCTCGAAGTACGTCAGCCAGCAATACCTGGATAATACTCAAACCCAAACCCGAACTCTACACGCATACCTCGTGAACGATATTCGACTGGTTTATACCGTAAAACCGCACTGGGTACAGGAACTGACCTTCACGCTGCTGTTCAACAACGTATTGAATGAGTTATACGAATCGAACGGCTACACCTACGCCTACATTTCGGAGGGCCGCACTCAGGCCGACAATTACTACTATCCCCAGGCGGGCCGCAATTTTCTGGCCGGGGTGCGGGTGAGGTTCTGAACTGGGCTACCGGCTCAGAGCGGAAACGCCCGGTATTACTTCCGCTGCGCCAACTGCCGTTTGATCTGCTGGTTCTCGACCCGCAACGCATCGATCTGCCGCTGGTGGTCTTTTTTCTGTTCGATGAGATAGAGGGTCAACTCCTCGATTTTCTCCAGGAGTTTGGCGTTGAGCAGGGCCGCATCCATGCCCTGACTCGCCATCTCCCGGGCTGAGGGAACACCCGGCAAATGCTGGTTGGCCGCCACATACCGCGCCACCTCTGTCAAGGGCCGCAGGGCATAGCCTTTGGCAAACACCTTATCGCTCCACTCGGCGGGCTGAGCCACCTGCACCCGATACCGAC
>JBBQUC010000423.1:0-4311 GCA_038212815.1 Cytophagales bacterium | reverse complement strand
TTCCTCATACTCCGCTTCGAGTTTCAGAAAAACAGGGCGCACAATGGGCAGAAAATCGGCATTAGTGCGCACAACGGGATCACCAACAAAATGGAGGAACGGAAACTCGTTGGAGAACTCATGCTTGCTAAAATTCTTGTTGATAATCTGCGCGTCGAAATGGCAGAAATACCCCTCGGCATCTTCGCTCATCCATTCGTGCGACGTGATTTGATAAGCCGGTAGAAAGAAAAAACTGTGGGCCAAAAATTCGTAGGTATCCAGCCCTTTGCTCCGAACGGAATAGCCTTTGGTCAGGTAAATAAAGTCGTAAACCGTTTTCCGGTGGGGCGACAACGGAAATGTCATGTGATGCCGGTAATTCTCGATCCGGTTAAAATGAAACAGGTGTGAATCGGCCTGCAAGGTCGGTAACCAGTCGGCCCGTGTGTCGAAATGGTGCTTATCGAGATCGGGCGGGGCTAATGTGGGTATTTGATGCAGGGTAAGTGGTTTTTCCATATCGTAATATACTGTGAATCTACGGATTGTATGGCGGGCCGTGTTGAAAAAACAGCATGTTTCATTTGTGCCCATAAAAATACCATTTTGCACTACCTTATTCACCCACAAACTGCCACTTTTGCCGGGTCGTGTTTACTCACTCAAGTATGAATTATAAAACGCAGGTTGGAATTATTGGGGCTGGGCCGGCTGGTTTATTATTAGCCCAACTATTAGACCGGAAGGGTATTCAATCGGTTATTCTGGAGAACCGCCCCCGCCAACGGGTCGAAAGTCGGCAGCGGGCGGGTTTGCTCGAACAAGGCACTGTTGACCGGCTACGGCAGGCAGGTGCTACGAACCGGCTCGACCGCCAGGGGCTTGTGCACGAGGGCGTTATGCTAAGCTACAACGGCCAACGGCACCGCATCGATCTGGCTCAGCTAACGGGCGGTGCCTGCGTAACCATTTATGCCCAAACCGAAGTAGTTAAAGACCTTATCCAACTTCGGTTAATGGCTACTCCTGAGGCTATTCGATTTGAGGCTGAGGCCACAGCAATTGAAGGCGTAACTACGACCATGCCAACCATTCATTTTACCCAAAACGGCGAAAAACATACGCTCACCTGCGATTTTGTAGCTGGCTGCGACGGGTTTCACGGTATTGCCCGAAACACCATTCCCGAAGCAGTGCGTACCGTTTACGATAAAGTTTATCCCTATTGCTGGCTCGGTATCCTGGCCAACGTACCGCCTTCGACTCCCGAACTCATCTATGCCTACCACGAACGGGGATTTGCTTTGCATAGTATGCGTTCGCCCGACGTATCGCGGCTGTACGTGCAGTGCGATGTGGACGACACCCTGGCCGACTGGCCCGACGAACGCATTTGGGCTGAACTACAGATTCGGCTCGGCACACCAGGCTGGACGTTGCAGGAGGGGCCAATTATCGAAAAAACCATTACCCCCATGCGGAGCTTCGTCAGCGAGCCTATGCAGTATGGGCGGATGTTTCTGGCGGGCGACTCAGCCCATATTGTGCCGCCAACTGGAGCCAAAGGGCTGAACATGGCCGTGGCTGATACGGGACAACTCTTCGACGCGCTCATGGACTGGTATCGCGATGGAAGCTACACCAGCTTAGAGAATTACACGGCGCGTTGTATGCGACGGGTATGGCGGGTGCAGGAATTTTCGAACTTTATGACCGAGATGCTGCACCACAACGGCAACAAATCGTCGTTTGATCAGCATGTGCAGGCTTCCCGCTTTAATCAGTTAATGAGTAGTCCGGCAGCGTCAACCGTGATTGCCGAAAATTATGTCGGGCTTGCCGCTCAACGGGCCACGGCCTGAGTAAGTCTGTCGGAACCTGTCCCTACACAGCCGGTTGCTCTTTACCCTCGACTATTTCTCCTGAATCCGAAAAGCAGTGGGGGTAAGCCCGGTTTGTTTTTTGAATAGGCGCGAAAAGTAAGCGGCATCATCGAAATTGAGTCGGTACGCTACCTCGGCAATGGTATAATCGGTGTGGATAAGGTAGTTGCGGGCTTCGGTCATAAAATAATCATAGACCAACTGCATCGCTGATTTTTGGACGACATCCCGACAAACCCGGTTGAGGTGAACCGCCGTAATATGCTGTTCATAGGCATAGTGGGCAATGTTTTTTTGTGGATTGCGGCTCTGCCGGATGCTTTTCTGAAATGCCCGTAAAATGGTCAGGCTCCGGCTTGTGGGGAGGGGTTCGGGTGTGTTTGGCTGCCCAACATACCGAAACACATCGGTAAGCAGGGCCGTCAACAGGGCTTGCAACACAAACGCCCGTCCGGGCAGCGCATCGGCGGTTTCGTCGGCCAGCCGATTCAGGAGTGTGTACACGTAGGTGAACCAGATTGGAGGTTGCTGCGCACCGATTACCTGAATACGACCGCCTTCCAGACTAATAAAGGGGTTTTTAGCGGTAAGCTCATCAATAAATGAGGCCGATAGGGTAAGCACGGTTCCGGTGGTTTCGGTCAGGTAGCGAAACCCATGCAGGGTGTTTTCTGGAATCAGTAACAGGCAGGGGGCCGTAAATGATAGGTCGCCGGTTTCAGACCAAATCGTCCCAAGCCCCGTTTCAACGGAGAAAAGCTGAACGAGTTGAGAGTGAACATGCGGTTTGATAATCCATTTGTGGTGGTGACTGCGCGTTTCAATCCGTTCGAGCTGCACAAAATCGGGTAAAATAAACGAATGTTGCTCGCCGTATAAACCGTCGTAATTCTGAAAGACCTGTTTCATGGTATAAACCAGCCGTGCTGCATACTCAGCAAAACTATGTTTAAGTTGTCTTTATTTTTTAGTCCTTTGTCCTAACTATGCGGGTGCGCTGCATTCTACTTTTGTTCCGGTTGTTTTTGTCCCTTCCTAGCTGACTCATCTCCATGACTTTTGCCTTCATTAACGGCCATACACTGCACTACCAGTACCAAAAAGGAAATGCCGCCCGCACCTTTGTCTTTATCAACTCGCTCGGCACTGATTTCCGAATCTGGGATGGCGTAGTCGATATACTGAAAGCATCCGGTTCCATACTGCGGTTCGATAAACCGGGGCATGGGCTGTCGGAGATACCCCAAAAACCCCGTAGTATTGCTGATTACGGAGCCGATGTGATTGGGCTACTCGATTTTCTACAGATCGACACCTGCGTGTTGGTAGGCCTGTCTATTGGCGGGCTTATTGGGCAGCAGTTAGCCCTGAGTTACCCCAACCGAATTGACCAGTTAGTGCTGAGCAACACGGCTCCCCACATTGGTACTGATGCGAGCTGGAATGCGCGAATTGCTACAGTAGCCCAGCAGGGCATGGCGGCTATCGTTACTGTAGTGCTCGAACGCTGGTTTCCGGCCTCATTTCAGGAGGGGCACCCTAGCGAAATGACTGGTTACCGGGCTATGATTGAGCAAACTCCACCGATGGGGTACATCCGGGCCTGTGAAGCCATCCGGGAGGCTGATCTGACCGGACAGATAGCCCAGATTCAGTTGCCTACGCTCTGCATTGGTGGCACGGACGATGGTGCTGTCTCGCCCGATCAGGTACGCAACATGGCCGAAGCTATGCTTCACACTACGGTCGACATTATTGACGGAGCCGGACATATTCCGTGTGCGCAGATGCCCGAAACCGTTGCCCAACTGATTCTTGATTTCGTGATGGGTAAGCCGGAGAGCCTCTATGAGCAGGGAATGAAAACCCGCCGGGCCGTTTTAGGCGATGCGCACGTTGACCGGGCTGAGGCTAATAAAACCCCCTTTGACCACGATTTTCAGCACTATATTACTGAAAATGCCTGGGGCAATATCTGGTCGAGGCCCGGCCTGACCCACCGCGAGCGCAGCCTGCTCACCATTGCCCTGCTGGCCACCCTGGGCCACGATGCGGAACTAGCCATGCACCTGCGGGCCACCCGCAACACGGGTGCCACCCCCGACGATGTGAAAGAAGTACTGCTCCATACCGCCATTTATGCCGGCGTACCCGTTACCAACGGAGCCATGAAGATTGCTAAAGACGTTTTTACCCCCAATGAAAGCGAACATGGAACCCCTTAATTTCGACGTACATCCGCCCCACCTCTACCCGGCATATAAGTCAACTATACTGAGGAGTCCAACCCGGCCGCTGTTGCTCGTTGGGGAGCAGTTGAAAGACCTGAGTCTGCCCGTTTTTGGCGAGTCGAGCGTTGGAAAATGGGATAACGACCTGACTAAAAACGCCCGCGTCAATGGCGAACCTATTGGCGAGCGGATTAAAGTGGCCGGGCGGGTTATGG
>JBBQUC010000422.1:0-4311 GCA_038212815.1 Cytophagales bacterium | reverse complement strand
TATTATTTTTTGACAATGACACTCCCCTATCCCTCTGCCCCACGCTCCCCTACCTCACCACTTCGGCACTCAGGCCGTACCCAATGCGCCGGGCTATGGCTGTAACCGACATGGGGCTGCTGACCCGGATGGATTGCGTATAGACCTGCCAGTCGGCAGATTGATTGGTTAGTTTGTAGGCAATGGAGGCACCCGGCGTGGCGCAGCTAATCTGGAGGTGGTTACCCGACTGGGTAATCTGAGGGTTGGCCGTAACGGGGGGCTGATTGCGGCCCTGCCACCACTGGTTGATGAGTTCTTTTTCGGGAATGTTACCCAGGTCGTGGGTATCTGTCAGCCAGGTATCGAGTTGTTGCCGCAGCCGTTTCAGGTGGCTGGTCATGGCGGGTTGGTCGGCCAGGTTAGTGAGCTGATAAGGATCGGTTTGGAGATCGTAGAGTTCTTCGGCGGGTTTGGTGGGCCGAAACCACTGCATCTGTATGGCATTGAGTTGGCCCTTGTCGCGCAGGCGGAGAAGCTCGGCCATCATGGGCTGCTGTTTCCGATAGGCAAGGTCCATATAGAGGGGCTTGTCGGGGTGAAAGTTGCGGATATACTGATACCGGCCATCATGCACAGCCCGCACCCGGTCATACAACTCATCGAGCCGGTCTCGGGCGGCAAACACGTAGGTTCGGGGTGTTTTTACGGCATATTTGCCCAGAAAAGCCCGCCCCTGCATGGGTTTGGGGGTAGGTATCCCCGCCAGGGAGAGTACCGTTGGGGCCAGGTCGATCATCGAAATTAGGTCGGTGCGTACGGTGCCAGCCCCTGACCCGCCGGGGCCGGGAAACCGCACGATGAGCGGTACGCGCAGACCCCGGTCGTAAATTTCGCGCTTCACAAAGGGCAGTCCATCGCCATGATCTGACCAGAAGAAAATGATCGTTTTGTCGAGCAGGCCATCCGTTTCAAGCTGACCCAGCAAATCGCCGACCCAATCGTCCATGTCCCGGATATTACTGAAAAAACGGGCCATATCCTGCCGAACGGTCTTGGTGTCGGGGTAGTAGGGCGGCACCCGGATTCTGGCCGGGTCAACCCGCAGGGGTAGTTTGCTGCGTGCCCACACCTGCGACTCGTGAGTGACGAGGCTGTTGAAGACGGCAAAAAACGGGGTGTCGGGGGTGGGGCGGTTGCGCCAGTGGGCTTTGGTGCTCACAGCGTTCCATACGGTGGGTGGAGCCTCGAACTGGTAGTCGGTCTTCTCATTGTTGGTGGTGTAATAGGACACGGCCCGGAGGTACTCAGGAAATGCCCGCACGTTAGGGGGCGGAACAATGGAGTAGGCTGGTGGCAGTCCCGTTTTTTCGGGGAAGGTGTTCAGTAGCGTACGCATGTTATGCCCCCCGGTGCTGGTCTGATACATGCCCGTAATGATGGCGTTGCGGCTGGGTGCACATACCCCCGCCGTGCAAAACGCATTGCTGAACCGAATCCCCTCGCGGGCCAGCCGGTCAATGTTGGGGGTGGGCACGGTTGTATCGCCGTAGCAGCCGAGGTGGGGTGACATATCCTCGCACGAAATCCAAAGGATGTTTGGGGAGAGATTTTGGGGCGTAGAGGGTGGGAGGTGGGGGATCGGGGTTCGGAGCGTGGGCAACAGGCCGGTGCTACTTAAACGAGCGGCTGCAAGCAGGGTCAGAATGAGGAAGGTGCGCATCATTTGGGGTCAGTAAAAGCCTTTGTAGCGGTGGTCGAAGCGTTTCTGTTTGGCGGGGTTGATCGGAATGTTCAACCCGCCGGTATCACGCATGAGGTCGAACATATCAGACCGGAGTTGACGGGCAATTTCCTGATGGGCTGGGCTTTTAATCAGGTTGTTCACCTCGTCGGGGTCAGCCCGTAGGTCATACAGTTCGTTGGTATCCCACACGCCGTAGTTGAAAATGTACTTATACTGGCTGGTGCGAAGGCCAAACATGGTGGGCGTTTGCGGAAAATCGGTTTCCCAGTAGTACTCATAAAAAGCTCGGTCGCGCCAGGGGATGGTCTGCCCTTTCAGCAGCGGCAAAAATGAGTTTCCCTGCATCTGAGTGGGTTTAGGCAGGCCCGCGTAGTCGAGCAGCATGGGCGCAATGTCGATATTCTGCACCACCTGCGTCAGTTTGGTCTGGGGTTTTATCAGGGCAGGGCAGCGCACCAGCATTGGCACCCGCATCGATTCTTCGTACATGTGCCGCTTGTCAATCAGCCCGCGTTCGCCAAAACTAAACCCGTTATCGCCCATATACACCACCAGCGTGTTCTGGTCTAACCCGTTGACCTCAAGCCAGTGCAACACCTGCCCTACGCTGTCGTCAACGCCCAGGAGGGTTTCGGCATAGCGGTGGTAAAACTGGTTAAAGTCCATCTGGCCATGATACATGTAATCGACCCCGTGCCAGCTATACCGCTGCTGTTTCACCCAGTTGGGTATGCCGCCCAGATTGGCTTTCAGTGTCCCTGTTTCGGGACTGCCAGAGCCGTTGCTCCCCCAGCGTTTGCTCGAATCGGTGGCGGTCAGGTACATGGATGCCGGGTAGTTGATAGGCATCTGACTGTACTGGTTGCGGTGGCGTTTGGTTGGCTCGAACATAGCATGGACGGCCTTATGCGACAGGTACAGGCAGAATGGCTTTTTGTGATCCAGCGAACTCATCCACTGGAGAGCATAGGTAGTGAGCAGATCGGTGGTGTTGCTGCTGTCGGTGTAGGCTACCCGCTTGCCGTTGATATTGAACGTGGGGTTATAGTAATCGCCCTGCCCTTTAAAACTCAGCCAGTAGTCGAATCCCGGCTGGGGAGCATCGTCGGTATTGCCCATGTGCCACTTGCCCAGAAATGCCGTTTTATACCCTGCTTTCTGGAGGTACTGCGGAAAAAAACGCAGACCAGGGGTCAAGGGCGCAAAATTATCGACCACCTTGTGCGTATGGGCATACTGGCCCGTCAGGATACTGGCGCGACTGGGTGAGCAAAGGGCCGTAGAAACAAAGGCATTCTGCACATGGGCACCCTCATGGGCCAGTCGGTCGAGGTTGGGGGTTTGCAGGCCCGCCACCTTACCGGTAAATCCCATAAAGTCGTACCGATGATCGTCGGCTAGGATAAAAATAATAGTTTTGGGTGCGCCACCCGCTGCCCGCCCCGACATAGCAGGCAGGGGTCGATAGGCGGTGAGTAGCCAGGTAGCCAGCAAACTGCCAGTCAGGGCGAGGGTAAATACAGGGAACGGTTTAGGGAAAAAGCGCATACGGTTATTGGTTAACCAGCCAGAGGACACGGCAGTAAAAGGCAGTTTCGCAACGGGCATACTTAGCCGGGCCTGAACCCGGCAGCCTGGCTTCTGGTTTAATACATTCATGGACAACATCAGTGAATTACTCGAACAGTTTCCGCGCCCCGGCACGGTAGCCTGGATAGGAATCCGGCCCGAAAAGCGCGACCCCATGCAGGTAGTTTTGTCCGTAACGGTATCGCCCAGCAGCGGATTGCTCGGCGATCATTACAGCGGGCGCAGTGGCAACCGGCACGTTACCCTCATTCAGGCCGAACACCTGCCTGTGGTGGCGGCTCTAACGGACCACCAGCAGATTGACCCCGCTCTGCTGCGTCGAAATCTGGTTGTTTCGGGGCTGAACCTACTGGCCCTTAAAGACCATTATATCCAGATTGGCGAGGTTGTGGTGTTGCAGATTACGGGTCAGTGTCACCCCTGCTCCAAAATGGAAACGGCCCTGGGGCCAGGTGGCTACAACGCCATGCGAGGCCACGGTGGCCTTACCGCCCGCGTGGTGCAGGGGGGCGAAATGCGGGTTGGCGATGCCGTAACGGTGATGAAATCAGGCTACTTGTCGAAAAACAATTGAAGCTCCTGATATGTGTCAATGCTTTTATATGTTTATTCCAAAACCGAACTGACGACTTACAGATTTTGTTCTAGTAATAGCCAACGTACCGCCTGTTTCATGCCTGATTTCAGTCCAAATCTGATACTGTACACTGCCGATGCCCGCAACGATAGGGGTGAAGCTACCATTGCCCGATTCCCCGATGCCGAACTGCTGGAGGTAAAACAGCACAACCGCCTGCCCGACCTGGGCCTGAATCATTACAAGGTGAAATCAGATGTGCTGGTGTTGGGTACGCTTAAAACCCTCGACTGCCGCTGGAGCGGGCGCAGTGCCGATTATATAGCGCCGAGCCTAGCCAATGGCTGTTTTGGCGGGTGTACGTATTGCTATGTTGACCGCCACAAGCGGGTGAACCCCATTACCCTCTTTACCAATA
>JBBQUC010000421.1:0-4315 GCA_038212815.1 Cytophagales bacterium | reverse complement strand
GAAACCCTCTACGAACAATTATACTGGAAACAGGGGGCTACTGAATTGGCTACCCACCAAAAAGCCTTGACCCTGAGGCAGTTCGATAAGCGGTATGCAGCCTCGCTGATCGCACTGGCTAATGAGTATAGAGCCAAGAATCTGAATCAACGGCTGCTAGAGTTACAGGCTAAGGGCAAGCTAACCAACGAGCTAACTACCCAACTCCGTACCTACGATCAGCGGGTAAATATCCGCTGGCGACTGGCTCACCTGCGGTCGGCAGTGACTTACCTGCATAAAGAACCCGACGACCTGAAGGCAACTGGCGGCACTAACTGGCAAACATACCTGCCCCCGCGATTTCAGCACCGCATTTTCTTCCCCAGCCTATGGTCGGAGGCCGAGCGACAAGCCTGGGGTGGCCCGTTTTTGCGAGTGACGTAGTTTAGTTTCGTTTGATCCACCACAGGATCAGTCCACTGAAGGTGACAATGATTGTAGCCAGGGCAAAAAGTATCCAGATGGATTTGGAAATCCAGCCGCCAAACCGCCCGAAATGTAATTCTTCAAAGAGGTGTTCGGCTTTGTATTCCAGATCGGCGTTGCTGGTGCTGAAAACGCTGGTTAACTTCCCTGATCGAGCATCAAACTGAGTCGAGTGGGTAAGTCGCCCAAATAGCCGATTGGCACCGGGTACATTGCCACCAATGAACAAGGGGGTGTCGATGGATACGGGAAACTGGATAAACTCAGGGATGAAGCCAGCAATGGCCGCTTTTGACTGTCGAAGGGCTGTATCGACCGAGCCGACCACAGGGGCGGCAACTTCTTGTTTGGGGCTAGGTTGGGCATCAAACACATCCGCCACTTCTTCCCAGTGGAAGAATATGCCCGTGCCACTCATGAGGGTCATAAAAAGCAGGCCTACTACACCGAGCCATTTATGCAGATCGGCATAAACAATGCGTTGCGATTTGCGCCACCGTACGCCAATTGTAAACACACTACGTAGTGACCGGCGGTAGTACCAGGTGCCGGTCAGCACTGATCCGAGCAGACAAATGCCCACCAGGCCCATGATATAGCCGCCCACGGGGGGCAGCAGCAGATTCTCGTGCAACTGTCTTGCCCGCCGACCCAGCAGTGATTCGTACTCGGTTGCTCCCAGCACCCGGCTAGTGTAGGGGTTTATATACACCCGCTTCCGTACGCGCCCTTCCTGGATTTCGGCTTGGAGGGCTTGGGTTGGCTCTGTGGCCAGGCGTAGATTAATCAGGCTGGCCGCCGGAAACTGCTGCCGCACAGCCGCTAGACTGCTATCAACGGGCTGGTGTTGTTGCTGGGGAGTAACGGTTGCCAGCGTAGGATTTAGCCAGGCGGTAAGCTGGTCGTCGAGCAGCATAATGATGCCCGTAACGGCCAGCAGCATAATAAACAGGCCTCCAGCGAGGCCCAGAATGCGGTGAATCTTGAAAATTAGTTTATCAGACATGGCACGGGAGTTAACCGGCCACAAAAATACACAGGAACATGGATTTAACCGATGGAGCGGATTTGCAGGGATAAACCCGTTATAATCCGCTCCATCGGTTAAATCCATGTTCCGATCCCCTCAAGGCCAACTACAGCATGGCAACAACGCGGCTAGGCGAAACGGGGGTTTTGGTGGCAATGGTAAACTCGTGCGTAGTGGTATCCTGCCCATTGGTAATTTCGACGCGGTAGGTTCCATCTTCCAGTTCACTCAGGTTAAAACTAGCCCGGAACTGGCTCTGCTTTTTAGCCACATGCTCGGTAAACAGAACCTCACCTTTGGCGTTTTTTACCAGCACATCCATGCTGCCCGTAGGGGCCTTGTCAATGGCAACGCGCATAACCGGCGAGTTCGTGAGTGAATAAACCGATGCCTGAAAACTGGCGTGGGCCAGTTTGGCAGGTGCCAGGGTGGGTACATTTGTACCCGAAAGAGGGGCTGCCACAGCCGTTTGCGAAACGAAACAGGCAGTAGTAAGGGCCGTAGCCAGAGCAAGTGATTTGATAAGCGTTTTCATAGTCTTGTTTGTTTTACTAGTTGATTTGATTGATTTCGGTAGTTAAGCCTTTATAGTGGCTGATTTACTATACAAAGATATATGCAAAAGCCAGTACTTTGTATAACAAACTACTTGAACGGCTTTTTAGCTGGGATGAGCGGTAATAAGCTATTTTTAACCGGAAACGGGGCTATTAACGGGCCAGCAGCAGGGTGCCTTCCAAAATGGGACGGTCGGCCTGGAGCTTAATTCGGTAGGCATAGACCCCAATGGGTAGTAGCTCGCCCTGTACGTGTCCATCAAATGCACGCGGATACCCTGGTTCCGATGCAAAGACTGCCTGGCCCCAGCGGTTGTAAAGTTCGACCACTGCCTGCGGAAATTCGGTAATGCCGGGTAACTCCCAGGTATCATTAGTGCCATCGGCATTGGGGGTGAATACCGTAGGGATATAGACCTTCCTGACTACATCGAGCCGGAGGGTATCTGTGGATGTGCAACCGCTTGGGTCAGTTACTTGTAGCCGGTAGGTCAGGCTTTCGGTTGGGGTGGCGGTAGGGCTTCCCCGATCGGGTGAGTCCAGGAAGCGGGGGGGCGACCAGCTATACGTATAAGCTGCCCCAATGGTGCCCGGCAGGATAACCGCTACCCCCGGCCCCGTTTCAAGGCGGTGGGGGAGGTGGATGGGTGGATCGGGCCTTACTTCGGCAATGCGTTGGCTGGCTCCCAGCAAACAGCCTCCACTCCCCACCGGCTGGTAGCCGATCAAGTGTCGTCCCAGTCCGGCCCGTTGCGGATCGAACTGACCAGCCGTTACCCCTGGTCCAACAAATTTCCCCCCGCCGGGGCTTGCCCGCAGGAGTACGGGCCGACTACCCGTTAGGCAAATGGGCGGGATACTGTCCATCTGCACCGTCACCTCTGACCCCGCCCGAACCGTAACGGGGGCCGACAGCACCCAGCAACCGTTGTCATCATTGGTTCGTACGGTATAACGCCCTGGCCCACTGACGGGTAGTTGCATGGCGGTTGCTCCCAACAGGGGCTGGCCATCGCGAAACCACTGATACGTAGCCGGTCGTAGCGAAACAGAGAGGCTAAGGGGCCGAGTTGGGCAAAGCAGGCTATCACCCTGAATAACGGCAGTTTTAGCTTCACCCTTGCTGACAATGGTTAGGGCATTACTTTTATAGGTATCGCAGACGTTGGTTTGTTTCACCTGCACCTGATATTGGCCGGGTTGATCGATTACCAGCACAGGCTTAGTTTGGTTAGGGATCAGTTTCCCATCCAGTAACCACGAATAGTTTTGGTCGTCTTGTCCGTTGCTGGCGTTCAGTTGCACAGTCTGCCCGGTACAGATGGTAGCTGCGGTGGGTCGGTTGGGTGCTCCTGCTTCGCTGAGGGTAACGGTAGCCGGTATAATTTTAGGGCAAAGGGAATAGGCCGCCGTAATTTCCATAGTGCCTTCGGCAATCTTCCTGTCGTTCAGATACTGCTCATACACAATCGCATTGGAGTACGTTCCACCATTAATGGGGCCTGATTGCTGTAGGGTTACCCCAAATGCGCCTGGATTACCCCGCCTGACAGCACTTAAAGACCAGTATCCGGCGGGATACTGCCCAAATGAATAGCCCGATTTGTAGGCTACTTCTTTAGGTTGCCCAGCGGCAGCATCGGCCAGTGGTTTTACTAACCGAAATTTCACTTCCAGCACCGGTACAGGCGATATCCGGTCGGCCTGGCTAAGGGGTAAAGCAGGCCCAACCCCAATATCAATGCCTTTACTATCTCCGGTACAGCCAAAACCGTAGCGGCCAAAAGCCCTGGAGGTTGTTTTGCCGGGGCTGGTGCCATCAGGCCGGTCGAAGAGGAAAGTAGGCGAAAACCAGTGGTATAGCATCATTGTTTCACTGGCGATATTGTCGGTGGGGGTACGTTTACCAATGGGTGTATGCACAAAATAATACCCGTCAGCATCGGGGTAATCCTGTGGTTTCAGGATGGGCGTAATGGCATACACGACCTGATGAACGAGCTGGCGAATGGCTGGGTCGCAGGGGTGCTGGTACATGTCTGGGGTGTTGGTAGCTATTTTTCGGGCAGCCGTAAACTGCGCCATTAATACCTGGTCACGCTTGCGGTATAGCGAATAGGTAATGCTGGGGGGCATCAGGGTGGCATCGCTGGCGAGAACGGCCAGGTGCATTACCAGATTATACTCATAATCGGGGCCGGGAACCAGCCCGTATTCGCGGTATAGCGAACCGCTCAAAATGGTTTGTGCCCACCCACCA
>JBBQUC010000420.1:0-4336 GCA_038212815.1 Cytophagales bacterium | reverse complement strand
CCACCTCCGACTTTATGGAGATTGAGAAACAACGCGGTATCTCGGTAGCTACGTCGGTAATGACGTTCGAGTATGATGGCAAGAAGATAAACATTCTTGATACCCCCGGTCATAAAGATTTTGCCGAGGATACGTACCGCACCCTCACTGCTGTCGATAGCGTAATTCTGGTGATCGACTGCGTAAAGGGTGTGGAAGAACAGACCGAGCGGCTTATGGAAGTATGCCGGATGCGCGATACACCGGTGATTATTTTCGTGAACAAAATGGACCGTGAGGGTAAGCAGCCCTTCGACCTGCTCGACGAACTTGAAGAGAAACTCAATATCCGCACCCGCCCCCTCACCTGGCCGGTCAACATGGGTGCTGATTTTAAGGGGGTCTATAACCTCCTGGAGAAAAAGTTATATTTCTTTAAAGTTAACAAAACCCGCGTTGAAGACGATGTCTTGCCCATCGACCTCGAAGGTTCGCTTCTGGATCAGAAAGTAGGTACGCGTGATGCCGCCCAACTACGCGAAGACGTCGAACTAATCGAGGGGGTATATGATACCTTTAGTGAAGCTGATTACCGGGCGGGCAAATTAGCCCCTGTCTTCTTCGGCTCGGCGGTGAATAACTTTGGGGTGAAGGAATTGCTGGATGCGTTCTGCCAAATCTCGCCTGAACCCATCAGTCGCCCAACGGCTACCCGCGTGGTCAACCCCGACGAGAAGAAATTTAGCGGGTTTGTATTTAAAATTCATGCCAACCTCGACCCCCGCCACCGCGACCGGATTGCCTTTCTGCGAGTTTGTTCTGGTACGTTTGAGCGCAATAAGTTTTACCACCACACCCGCCTGGATAAAGATGTGCGGTTTGCCAGCCCATTCAGTTTTATGGCCGATAGTAAGGAGGTGGTGAACGAAGGGTTTCCGGGCGATGTGATTGGCCTATACGATACCGGTGCGTTTAAAATTGGCGATACGCTCACCGAAGGCGAGGAACTGCAGTTTCAGGGCATACCGAGTTTCTCGCCCGAAATCTTTAAAGAACTCCTCAACCTCGATCCCATGAAATCCAAGCAATTGGAGAAGGGGGTGCAGCAACTCACCGACGAGGGCGTGGCGCAGTTATTTACCCTGCAACCCGGTAATCGCAAAGTAGTTGGCACCGTGGGTGAATTGCAGTTCGACGTGATTCAGTATCGGCTCGAACACGAGTACGGGGCCAAATGCCGGTGGGTAAGTATGAGTGCCAGCAAAGCCTGCTGGATTACGGCGGAGAACACAGAGAAACTCGCCGAATTTATCCGGCTGAAGGGCAATCAGATAGGCTACGATAAAGACAACAACCCCGTTTTTCTGGCTGAATCGGACTGGATGCTGCGGATGAATCAGCAAAACAACCCTGATATTCAATTCCACCTCACCTCCGAGTTTAAAACTGAACAGGTGGTGTAGGGCAATTGATGGATTTGTACTATACGGATAAAAATTAACAGGGTTTTAATAACCTTCTGACGCAACACGAGTTAAGTAGTTGGTTTCTAACGGATAAAAACCACTCAAAACACTCATTGTCATGAAAAAGACCCTGTTTGCCCTCGCCTGTACGGTATTGATGTCTGGTACAGCCTTACTAGCCCAGGATACTCCGAAAAAAGAAGAAACGAAAATGCACGAGTCGTCGAAGATGCACGGCAAGAAGCATAAAGGCACTATGAAAGTACACCACAAAGTTACGCGGAAAGTTACAACTCCAAACTAAGCTTCGTCGTATTCCAGTGCATAAAAAAAGTCCCTTACTATTGCCGTAAGGGACTTTTTTTATGTGGATTAACCAGCAGCTACATCAGCGCGGTTAATTTGCGCCGGGCAGCCAGTGGGTGATCAGATAAGGGTTTATGCTCATCCAGATTGATGACATGAAACTCGCCACCAGCCAGGGTATACTCACGCTCGTAGTTATGCAGATTTTCCATAACAGTATGGTCAACATACTTGGCCGAGTGTAAATCGACCGTTACGTGCTTACCCTGTGGTAGTTTATCTAACTGGCCTTTTATGCTCAGGTAATTGGTGAATACAGCCGCTCCATGCACGTTGAGGGTATGGTGGTTACCACTGCTGTTGAGCGAAAGCTGGGGACGAAACATATAGGGTAAGGGCATACCCAGCACCACCTGAATGATAAACTCGGCCAGAATACCTACGCCAATACCAATCAGCAGGTCGGTAGCGAGGGTAGCGATGATAGTGATGACAAACACGATGAGTTGCTCAGGCCCAATTTGGTACATGTGCCGAAACTCTTTAGGAGCAGCTAGCCGAAAGCCAACCGAAATCAGGATGGCGGCCAGGGCGGCTACCGGAATGAGTTTAATGAGTGGCACCAGAGCAACCACAAACAAGAGCAGAAAACCCCCATGGAAGAAATTAGCCCAGCGGGTTTTGCCCCCATTCGTCAGGTTGGCCGACGAACGAGCCACCTCCGAAATCATGGGCAGGCCACCCAGCACCGACGAGGCCATGTTGCCAATACCCAGAGCGGTTAAGTCCTGACTCAGGTTCGACTTCCGTTTGTAAGGGTCGAGCAAGTCGATGGCTTTACCGGTCAGTACCGATTCGAGCGAGCCGATTAGGGCAAACATAGCCAGGTATTTCAGGGCAATGGGCAGCAAATCACTCGTCCAGCCACCAAAGCCTACGTTCAGGGCCAGCATAAATTCACCGGGGTTGACCAATGGTTTTATTTTGCTATACTGTTGCACATCCGACAAGTGGAAATAGAAGCCCAGTGCAACGGCTACCACCAACACAACCAGCGCGGGGGGAATCCGTTTGATGGATTTATTTTTAATGCTTGGCCAGCTAAAGACAATAATCAGACTTACCAGGCCAACAAAGGCTACATGCCATTCCATGTTGGCCAGGCTATGCGGCACCATCGCAATTAGTTCGAGGGGTCCTTTGCCTTTCAATTCACCCGGCGAAATGCCAACGGCCAGGTGCAACTGCTTCGACATAATGATGATACCAATGGCGGCTAACATGCCATGTACTACCGAGAGGGGGAAGAAGTCGGCCAACTTGGCGACTTTAAGAATGCCGAATAAAACCTGCACTAGCCCTGCCACAAAAATGACTCCCAAAGCTAGTTTCCAGCCGAGGGTCAAATCTCCCCGGCCGAGTTCGTCAACAGCACCAGATACAATAACAATCAATCCAGCAGCAGGCCCTTTGATTGTTGGTTCAGAACCGGCAAAAAAAGCAACAACTAATCCCCCAATAATGGCTGTCAACACGCCCATAATGGGCGGAAAATTGCTGGCACTGGCAATGCCCAGGCTAAGGGGAAGCGCGATGAGTGATACCAGGAAGCCGGATAGCAGATCGGACTGCCAGTTTTCTTTCAAACCCGCGAAACCCTTAGCGGGGACAAAATGCGTAGGAGCTTGTGTTTTTGTTTCCATTCAGTTGTATCTAGCAATAATATTCCAACAAAGTACTTACGCACAGATTAAGAGTCTATCCGAACAACTTAGCTCTCTTCATGCAGACTTTCACCTACAAAGATGAACTAAATTCTGACTTTTTACCACTCGGCTGCCAGTGGAAGGCACTACCCAAATGGTTGGGGGCCGGGAACACCCTGCTAGTCAAGACCAGCCGGGCTATGGGAGCGTCGTTGGGTATGCGAACTCACTCGTGGCTCAAGAAATACCGGGGTTTGTTGATTCGGTGGGAGAAAAAAGGTAGCTAATTATAAAGCGTTGCTATTTCTGGCTTGCGCTCAGGTGGTTTGGAAACGATTAAAGGTGAGCGTCACCGTAGTGCCGATACCCACTTCGGAATGCAGGTGGATGGTACCTTTGTGGAGGTGGATGATGCGTTGGGTAAGAGCCAGCCCAATTCCGTGACCAGTAACATTTTGCGTAGCTTCAGAGCGGTAGAAAGGCTCAAAAATATGGGGTAAATCGGCCATGGGAATGCCATACCCCTGATCAGTAAAAAGGAGTTGTAAACAACCCGGTAGAAAGGAAAGACGCACCGCTACCCGCGCATTAGCCGAGTATTTGCACCCGTTTTCCATCAGATTCTGGAATGATGTCCGTAGCAGCGATTCTTCGCCCAGCAGAGTTAGGTCATCCTCCTGGTCGGGCAGATTCTCAAAATCAATATCGATCTGATAGGTCGGCTTCTTCTGGAGTAGGTTGGTGCGGGCCTGCCAGAGAAGTTCATCAATCCTGACGGGCCGGTACGAAATGGTTGCCTCGTCAGAACTGGCGCGCGCAAGCTCAAGTAGCCCATTCACTAAATCGACCATGTCTTTTACCTCATCGAGTACATCGTCG
>JBBQUC010000419.1:0-4357 GCA_038212815.1 Cytophagales bacterium | reverse complement strand
CTGAAACACAAACCCAATCCGCTCATTCCGAAAACGGGCCAACTGCCGGTCGTTCAGGCTGAAAACGTCCTCGCCCGCCAGGGTTACCTGGCCGACATCGGGGCGGTCTAGAGTGCCCAGAATGTGCAGGAGTGTACTTTTACCCGCCCCCGATGCCCCCACAATAGAGACTACTTCGCCCGGCTTAATGGACAAGCTCACGCCTTTTAGCACGGGTAATTCGCCATAAGCCCGGCGCAGGTCAGTAGCAGTCAGTAGCGGAGTCATAGAGTTGGTGCGTCAGTTGGTCAGTTAGTGAGTCGGTGAGTTAACCAGTGGCTGACGCGAAGCACTAACTAACTCACCGACTCACTAACTGCTTAACTAACTAAATTTAGTGCTAATTTGCAGCCAAAATTACGGTTTAAACCAATCCTTGTTGCAGGTAATATGAACATCCACGAATATCAGGGCAAAGAAATCCTGAAACGCTACGGCGTACGGGTCCAGGAGGGCATCGTAGCCGAATCGCCCGAAAAGGCCGTTGAGGCTGCCAAACTGATAATGGCGCAGACAGGCTCTAAATTCGTCGTCGTTAAATCACAGATTCACGCAGGCGGTCGCGGTAAGGGTAAAATCCGGGGATCAGAGCAGCGGGGCGTGAAATTAGCCAAATCAGTCGATGAGGTGCGCGACATTGCTAAAAACCTGATAGGCAACGTATTGGTGACGCATCAGACTGGACCTGAAGGCAAAAAAGTGAACAAAATCCTGATTGCGCAGGATGTGTACTATCCGGGTGCGTCGGAACCCAAAGAGTTTTATGTGAGTATTCTGCTCGACCGCGCCAAAGCCTGCAATGTGATTATGACCAGCACCGAGGGCGGTATGGACATTGAAGAAGTAGCCGAACACACGCCCGAAAAAATCATTAAAGAGTGGGTTGACCCCTCCGTTGGCTTACAACCTTTCCAGGCCCGCAAAATTGCCTTCTCGCTGGGCCTATCAGGTGAGGCTTTCAAAGAGATGGTGAAATTTATCACTGCACTCTACAAAGCCTACGTCGAAACCGACTCGGCCATGTTCGAGATTAACCCCGTGCTGAAAACGTCAGACAATAAAATTCTGGCTGTTGATGCGAAAGTAAATCTAGATGATAACGCCCTCTACCGCCACCCCGACCTCGCCGTTTTCCGCGACCTGAACGAAGAAGACCCACTCGAAGTAGAAGCCTCGGCTAACGACCTCAATTACGTAAAGCTCGACGGAAACGTGGGCTGTATGGTAAACGGAGCCGGGCTGGCAATGGCCACCATGGACATCATCAAACTGTCGGGTGGCGAGCCGGCCAACTTCCTCGATGTTGGGGGTGGAGCCAATGCCAAAACCGTAGAAGCGGGTTTCCGTATCATTCTGAAAGACCCAAATGTAAAGGCCATTCTGATTAACATCTTCGGCGGGATTGTGCGTTGCGACCGCGTAGCAACGGGTGTGGTGGAAGCCTACAAAGTAATTGGCGATATTAAAGTACCCATTATTGTGCGCCTACAGGGCACCAACGCCGAAGAAGGAGCGAGAATTATCGACGAGTCAGGCCTGAAAGTGTTCTCTGCCGTGCTGCTGAAAGAAGCCGCCGAGAAAGTGAAGCAGGTGCTGGCAGGGGGGTAGCAGGGGTCAGGAGTAAAAAGAGCAAGGCGTAAAAGGGGTCAGGGGCTGTCGCAGCAAATAACCATGCGACAGCCCCTGACCCCTTTTACGCCTTGCTCCTTCTATTTATTGCTGCCGATTATAATACTTCATGGCATCGGGCAGTAGTTTCTGTAGATCAGCGATCCGCCGTTGGTCGGAGGGGTGATCAGAGAGGAATTCTGCCGTTTTGCTACCGCCCCCAATCTTGGCCATGCGGCCCCAGAAGGTAATAGCCTCATTCGGGTTATAGCCCGCCATTGACATAAAAATCAGACCCAGATGGTCGGCTTCGGATTCCTGCGCCCGGCTGTGGGGTAAGGCACGGCCAACCTGGTACGCTAGTGGAGCACCTATGCCAAAAGCCTGCAAAAAGATAGCCTGCGTTTGCTGCGGTTTGTTGGCCATCGCAATACCTAATCCAATTTGACCTGCCTGCAAAATACCATTGGCCAGCAGTCCTTCACTCATCCGCTCGTTACCGTGTTCAGCAATCGCGTGCGAGATTTCGTGAGCCAGTACGGTGGCTAGTCCAGCCTCATTTTGGGTGTAGGGAAGAATTCCCGAATACACCACAATTTTGCCACCGGGCATACACCAGGCGTTCACCTGTTTATCCTGCACCAGGTGGTACTCCCAGTTGAAGCCCTGTAGGCGTTGGCTATATCCATTGGCATTCAGATACTGCTCTACAGCTCCCCGCAGCCGGTTGCCCACGCGGGTAACCATTTCTGCGTCGGCATTCGTGGCGGGTACTACCCGACTGGTATCCAGAAACTGCCGGTACTGGGTAAAACTCATACCGAGGAGTTCGTTATTAGAAACTAATATCAGTTGTTTACGATTCGAAAGGGGGACTTTTTGGCAACCCCCAATGGCTAACGCCAGGGTTATTACCCCAATCAGGTATTTTTTCATTGTCTGGTTTTGTTTAGTGAATTGTTCGATTGAACCCTAGCTATTTAGACCGCAAACCTACCCCTATTGTTCTATTTTTTTAGCAACGGGTATCCGTGAGCCATCTTTACCTCTTAGATTTGTAGTCTCCCCGATAGTTTAACCCATGAAAATCATTGCCGTTGGCCGCAACTACGCCGAACACATCCGCGAGCTGAATAACGAACAGCCCGACGACCCCGTTATCTTCACCAAACCAGAAACGGCTATTCTCTATAATAATGCCCCCTTTTTCTACCCCGATTTCTCGTCCGACATCCACCACGAGGTAGAGGTGCTGGTGAAGATCAATCGGTTAGGCAAAAATATCGAGCAGCAATTTGCTCATAAATACTACGATGAGATCGGAATCGGGATCGACTTCACGGCACGGGATTTGCAGAGCAGATTAAAAGCAAAAAGCCTGCCCTGGGATTTGGCAAAAGGGTTTAACGGCTCGGCACCCATATCGGCCTTTGTACCCAAAACCGATTTTACCGACCTCCAGAACCTGAATTTTCGGTTAGACGTAAACGGCCAAACAAAGCAACAGGGCAACACTAGCCTGATGCTCTTTAGTATCGACTACCTGATTGCCTTTGTCTCGCGGTTTTTTCTGCTTCAACAGGGCGATATTCTGTTTACCGGCACCCCGGCGGGCGTTGGGCCGGTACAAATCAATGACCAGCTCACGGCCTATCTGGAAGACCGCAAGATGCTTGAATTTAACATTAAATAGTACCCAAAACCTATAAAGTTTCCAAAACCTCATAGGTTTGACTACCATCTATAGTGAAGTCTGTTCTCCTCTTCGTTTCGCTTAGTTTCTCCGTTGCCTGCGGGCAGGTAGCAAAACCGACGTACGCGGCTAAGCTAACGGGCATGGTCATGCCGGGTTATTTTCAGTTTCCTATTATGCAGGGGCAGGCCAACTCGCTATCGGGTGGGTTGGGCGATTTGCGGGGTAATCACTTCCACGCGGGCCTTGACATTCGCACTGGCGGGCGCGAGGGTCTGCCCGTACACGCAGCCGCTGACGGGTACATCTCACGGATTGCGGTGTTTACGGGAGGATACGGTAACGTGCTGTTTATCAAGCATACCAATGGGCTAACCACTGTCTATG
This sequence comes from Cytophagales bacterium, assembly GCA_038212815.1. GTDB lineage: Bacteria > Bacteroidota > Bacteroidia > Cytophagales > Spirosomataceae > JBBQUC01. Next base: position 630 of record JBBQUC010000419.1, on the reverse strand, counting down.
GCCACCTGAAAACCCTGAACGATACCCTGGCCCCGTACCTGCGGCAGCAACAGTATGCCCGACAAACCTTCGAGATCGATCTGCGGCCCGCACCGGGGCAGTTTCCGGTGCATCAGGGCGACGTTATCGCACTTTCGGGCAATACGGGGGGGTCGGGTGGGCCACACCTGCATTTTGAGATTCGCGATGGGCGGGATAATCTCATCAATCCGCAACTGTTCAACTTCCCCGAGCTGACGGATAACGTACCACCCTATTTTGAGCGCATTGCGCTGAAAACCATGACTCCTGCCTCGCGGATCAACGGCGAGTATCAGCGGGTAACTTATACCCCCACCCGCCACCCCGATGGCACGTACGGCATTGCTCAACCCATTTCAGCATCGGGGCTGATTGGCCTGGAACTGCTGGCCTACGACAAAACCAGTGGTTCACCGTATCGCAATGGGCTGAGCTGCATTGAGATAAAACTCGATGGCCATGAGGTATTTACCTACAACATGAATTCGTTTCCCAACGAGCAAACGCGCTACATCAATGTACACATGAATTACGAGGCAGAGCAGCTATCGGGGCAACGCTACCACCGGGGGTATGTAGCCGATGGCAATCAATTGACCCTCTACCACA
>JBBQUC010000418.1:0-4360 GCA_038212815.1 Cytophagales bacterium | reverse complement strand
AGGGTTGACAATTGAGAAACTTGCAAGAAGGGCTTGACAAAATGCCTGCCTATAACATTGGGTTTGGCAAAAGTGGGGCGGACGGAATAACAATGAAATTTCTGTAATTCTATGGGGCTTTTGTTCCAGCTTGACGGAATTCTATTTCCCCACCTTCGCCAAGCCCTGCTCGTTGTGTATCATACTTGGACAACCTACTAATTTGAAATTTAGTGCAAAAGATAAAGTTGTAAATTTGCATATTAAACGTTTAAACAAAATAAGATGAATAAGAGCGGAGCAATTGTAATCGTTGAGGATGACACTGACGACCAAGAAATGTTTACTATGGTATTTAAAGAACTCAACTACAAAAATGAAATTGTTTTTTTTAATGACGGACAAGAAGCGCTTACCTATTTGATAGCAAAAACTAGTGAACCTTTCATTGTTTTTTCTGACATCAATATGCCAAAGTTAAATGGAATGGAACTAAGAAAGCAAATTCATGAAAACGAGGACATCAGGCTAAAAACTATTCCTTATTTATTTTTTACAACAAATGCTGAACAAGAAGCTGTTATTGACGCTTACTCAAAATCTATTCAAGGATTTTTCGTCAAGCCTTCAAACTTTCAGGATTTAAAAAGTACACTGAAGATAATAGTTGAGTATTGGCAAAAATGTGAATCTCCAAACTATGTTAAGTAGTCTGAATAGTAAACCAGATTATTTGTTCCTAAATTCTAAGAACAGTTTAAGCTATATGTGACCGACACATCTTCGAGGCCAGAGCAGCACGAACGCACAACATTGGATTTGATAATATGGTGGCTGGACGTTGTTAGCTTCGGCAATTTTATAATGACAGTTGCAAGACTTTTACCCGCTTTTCTGAATAGAGCACGACTGAAGCGCAGTTTATCTACACGGCGCGCGCCCTCATTTCTTACCCAGAAATGCCCGGACATCGGCGGCTGTTTGAGTGGGGAGTTCTTCCATCGGTACGTGGCCAGCGTTGGGATAGACGATTAGGGTATCATGGGGGAGGTCGCGATGGAAACGCTGTGCTATACCGGGCGGGATGAGGCCATCTTTTTGTCCCCACAAAATCAGGGTGAGTTGCTGAATCTGCCTCATTTGCTGCCACGACGAATCTGGTAGAATAGTGCGATGAATCAGCGCGTCGCGGTTGCCTGCCCGCAGATTCAGGTCGTAGAACTGCTGCACCAACGCGTCGGTTACTTTGTTCTTGTCGGCATAGACGTTCTCCAAGCTCGACCGAAACAGCGATTTTGGGGTTAGGTGCGACAACAGATTACCTAGCACCGGAATCCGGGCCAGTTTAAACCCAATCGGCACCGACGTTGATTTGAAGGGGTACCCTGCCGCATCGACCAGAATCAGCTTACGCACCCGTGCCGGATACCGTTGAGCAAAGTGCCACGCCACATTGCCGCCTAGCGAGTTTCCCGCTACATCGCAGCGCGACACGCCAATCTTGTCGAGAAACCGGGCCAGAAAATCAGCATAATATCCCGCTGATGAGTTGCCCTGCGGCTGTGGGCCGGTAAGGGCGTAGTTGGGCAGATCGAGCCGCACCAGCCGGTGATCGGCCTGCAATGCCTGTACCCAGCCATCCCAGGTAAACAACGATGAACTGGTGCCGTGAATCAACACCAGCGGCACCGAATCGGCAGGGTTGCCCTCTATGCGATAATGTACGTCCATGCCATCGACCGACACAAACTGCGAGGGCGGTTTAGCGTAGGTCGGCTTTAGGGTACTTACCGGAATATCGGCGCGGTAGAGAATGGCACCCAGGGCCAGCAGAATGACCAGTAAACCCAGGAGGACGCGGGAGAGGAGTTTCATAAAACAGCATTCAGGGCCAGCACACCCAGTAGGCCCACAATGGAGACAATACTTTCCATAACGGTCCAGGTGCGGAGGGTTTGGTTGATACTCAGGTTGAAATACTCTTTAAAGAGCCAGAAGCCAGAATCGTTGATGTGCGAAAGCATGAGGCTACCCGAGCCGATGGCCAGCACCATGAGTTCGGGCCGCACGTGCTGACTCTGAATCAGGGGCAGAATAATGCCTACCGTAGTGAGTCCCGCCACCGTTGCCGACCCCACGCATACCCGAATCAGGGCGGCAATACCCCAGCCCAGCAGCAGGGGCGGAATGTTCATACCCGCCAGTTGTTCGCCAATGTATCTGCTGGTGCCGGAGTCGATAAAAATCTGTTTCAGGGCACCCGCCCCCGCAATAATGAGCAATACCGGCGAAGCGGCTTTGATCGACTCTTCCAACTGTTTCATGGTGGCGGGCATGGTCAGTCCGCGCCGGATACCGAGGGCGTAAATAGCTACCAACACCGACAACAGCATACCCATATACGGTTCGGCCATCAGCGTCACAACGGTATGCAGCGCGGTGCCTTTGGGTACGTACGTTTTTAAGGGGCCAAATACCGTGAGCATGACAACGGGCAGCAGGGCCACAAAAAAACTGATGGGTGCACCGGGCAAATCAGTGGCAGGCACCTCCTTCACATCGAACAGGTCTTTGTCGGGCTTGGGGCCATAGTTGATGAGCATTTTACCGAAAAGTGGCCCGGCAATAATAATGGCGGGTATAGCCACAATAATGCCATATAGCAGAGTTGTTCCCAGTGGAGCGTTTAGTTGCCCGGCAATAGCGGCTGGAGAGGGGTGCGGGGGCAGGTAGCCATGCGCCACCGACAGCGCAGCCAGCATGGGCACGGCTACCGACAGCAGCGGCAGACGGGCCGAGGCCGCAATGGTGAAAATGAGCGGAGCCACAATAATGAACCCCGCATTGTAAAACAGCGGAATACCAATGATGAACCCGGCCAGGGCCAGCCCCCACCGAATGTTGCCGATGCCAAACCAGTCGATGAGTACATTGGTGATGCGCCGGGCGGCCCCGCTTTCGGCCACCAGCTTGCCCAGCATGGCTCCAAAGCCAATAATCAACACCAGATCGCCGAGAGTGCCGCCAATGCCGGTCTGAATGGATTTACCCACGGCCAGCACATTCATGCCCGATGCCAGCCCAATGGACAGCGAGATCAGTACAAACGAAATAAACGTATCTAACTTGACAACCGCAATAAGCAGCACGAGGCCAACAATACCCAGCAGGGTTAGCAGAAGAGGCATGAAGACAGGAGTTTAGGAATCGATGTAAATCTGCGTAATCTGCGATTAATTCGCCAATATCAGGCTAATTATTTTCGTCACCTCTTCGGCCAGCGGTTTATTCACATCCAGTGGCAGGATACGCAGGCGCAGGGTATCGTCGTAATCGAACCCGTCGATGGGGGTTTGAAAGGTAGGGTTAGCCGGGTAAATCAGCACCAGTTCGCTGGCACCGTATTTTTTGCCGTAGGCGTACAGTTGGTATAAGTCGCTCTGCTCGATGCCATAATGCCCCGCCGGGTCAGTGCCGTTCAGCAGTTTCCATTTCGTATCGAACACGGTAACCCGTTGCTTCTGCCGCCATAGTATATCGGGCCGGAGTTTAAACCGCCCATTCCCAACGGCATCGCCGAGCAAGTGCCGGGAGGATTCCTGAATCACCAACTCACCGGTGGTAATTTCCCGCCTAAACCCAGCCGCCACGTACCGCTCAAACACCTGCTCCATCGGAAACAGCAGCGCAGGTGTAGGCACGCGGCTCCCCACGCCACTCACCGATTGGTGGTTTAGTAGCAGAGCCGCCCACCCCAGCACAGCCTCGTAGCGGGCATAGAGTCGCCCGGCCTGTTTGGCCCGGTGCTGATCGGCAGCCATGTTGGTTGAAAGGGGTACTTCGTCAAGGGCAAAGAGCAACTGACTAACCTGGCGTTGATTGGCAAGCGTACGCGCCCGGTGCTGCACATAACGAAGGGCTGTTTTCAGCAGACGGTTGGGTGGGGTATTCGCCGAGTGTTCATCGCAGGCAATGGCAAAGCGTTCGGCATGGTGGGCATTTTGGCGGAGTTGCGCCATCAGTTGCAGTTTACCTCGTAAAAACGGTTGATTGGCTTCTTCAGTGAGGTAGGCCCGCTGTAGTCCTGATGCCAGTACGGTGGCCGCGTCGGCTAGAAAAGCGGCCATAAACACTTCCTGGAGTGGAATAGACACGGCCTGCTGCTGAGCCGAACTGAGGCTGCGGAACGGTAGGTTGGGCAGGTAGCGCAGCATGGTGAGCAGGGCCGGTTGCCCGCCTATTTTGGGCAGTATGCTGAGTTGCACACCCGTTGGAGTTTGGAGCAGCCCTACCCAGTTTTTGGTTCGCAGGCAGTCGCGGCCTTTTAGCAGGGTATAGCTCAGCACCGCATCAGTCTCCTGCCCGCTAACCACTTGTTTCA
>JBBQUC010000417.1:0-4360 GCA_038212815.1 Cytophagales bacterium | reverse complement strand
ATATTGCGGGCGGAAACATTGAGTTTGTGACTACAGAGAAGCCGAATCAGTTTCGGCTCAGCCTCAACCTCTACATCGACGAGGCCAGCAAAGGCCCCGATGCCGATATTGCCCCCACCATTGCGCTCTCCATTTTTCGGCAGCGCGATCACCAGTTGATGGGCGACTACGCCATCAGTTACCTGCGCCGACTGGTATTGGTCTATGCTAACCCTGCCTGCGCCCGCTCGCGGGGGCTGGAAACCTCGGAGGTCAAATACACCGGTCTGGTTCAGCTCGACCCCGCCCGGTTCGACGATCCGGCGGGGTATTACATGGTATGGGAGAAATGCTGTCGCAACCAAAATGTGGTGAATGTGCAGGCCCCTGAAACGGCGGGCATGATTTACTACCTGGCGTTTCCACCCCTCCGGCGCAATGGGCAACCGTTTCAGAACTCCTCCCCCGTGTTTCTGACTCCCAACGCCGAGTATATCTGCCTCGACAAGCCATTTTCTCTGGCGTTCCGGGCGACCGATGCTGACGGCGACGAGCTGCGCTACTCGCTGGTGACCCCCTATAACGACAATATTTACAAACCTTTTGGGTTTGCCAACTCGCCTGCATCGCCCCCCTACCGGTTGCTGCGGTGGGCCAGTGGGTTTGGGCCAGACCGGGCCATAACGGGCAATCCGGCCCTGCAAATCAGTCCATCGGGAGTACTGTCGGTGCGACCAAACCGGGTAGGTTTATTTGCCTTTACGGTCCTCTGCGAAGAGTTTCGGGGAGGGCAGAAAATTGGCGAAGTTCGACGCGATCACCAGATTCTGGTGGTTGACTGCTCGCCACAGGTGCCACCAAAGCCCACACTGGTAGCCCTGAACCCCACCGGCCTCTCCCCAATTGCGTTTTGCCCCGGCAACTCGGTTCTGCTCGGTACCGACCCCGACCCGGCCTTTAATTACCAGTGGCGCGTGAATGGGTATAACCTGCCTGGCCAAACGAAGCCCACTTTTAAAGCTACCGAGCCGGGAGAATATACCGTGATCAAGAGTTTTGCCGTGATCTGCACCCGCGATTCAGTCTCCTCGTCGTTTACCCTTACGTTTAAGCCCTCGCCCCGCGCCGATATTACGGCGCCGGATACGCTGTTATGCGTAAACCGCCCCGTGCCATTAACCGCCAATGCCCAACCCGACTTCCGGTATCAGTGGTTGCTGAATAATAGCCCAATGGCCGGTGCAGTCGGTGCCACCATCAAAGCCACACAGCCGGGATTATACAAAGTAAGCATTGAGAATACCACTACCGGCTGTACCTCCTTCGATTCGGTGCAGGTCTTAAAAAGCCCACTCCAACAGGTACTGCTCCAGGCACCCGGCAGTGCTGCGCTCTGCGAAGGGCAACCCCTATCGGCCACCGTTACCGAGGCAACCGCTGGGGTAACCTACGCCTGGCAACGCAATGGCCAACCCCTGCCAGCCACCGGCCCGGTGCTGCCAGCAACGCTACCCGGTGAGTATAGCCTGACTGTACGCGATTCGGTTTGCAGCATTACCTCAACGCTGCTGCGGATAAACCCCAAACCCCGGCCCGTTATTGATTCAATACCGCCCAACTGCGGCCTATCAGCCCGCCTGGTTACCATACGGGCCAGCCCACCCGGTGGGGCATTTAGTGGCACAGGGGTGGTCAATAACGAGTTTAACCCCAAAACGGCGGGTTTTGGGCAGCATAGGATTCAGTATAGCGTTACCAACGAAGCCGGTTGTCGGGGCGATACCAGCCGGTTTATCCGGGTAATAGACGTGCCAACCATTAGCCTGGGGCTGAGCCAGTCCGTCATTATTGGGGGTAGCGTACAACTCAGTGGCCCACCGGGGCCGGGCCTGACCTACCTCTGGCAACCGATAACTTCCCCTGGCGATGCAGCCCGGCCAGTGCTGACCGTTCGGCCTCAACAGTCAACCACGTACCAACTTACCGTTTGGCGCGATGGGGTTTGTCCCCAAACGGGCGAAGTAAGGGTAGAGGTGCTCCCCGGCCTGTTTATCCCCACCGCATTTAGCCCCAACGGCGACGGGCAGAACGACACCTGGGAGTTGAAAGGAATCGACACGTTTCCGAATTGCCATGTGCGGGTGTTTAACCGCTGGGGACAGGTTGTTTTTGACAGCACAACACCCGGCCAACCCTGGGATGGCCGTTTTGAAGGCCAGCCGGTTGGTCCGGGCGTGTATCCGTTTATTATCCAGCCTGCCCCCGGTCTGCCCGATCGGAGGGGATCAGTAACCGTGTTCTAACTTAGATAGTGGCCACCGTACGTTGCACAAACTCGGTCAGGGCAGCACCCGTCAGGCGGTTCTGGGCCAGCAGGGCCAGGTCGTACAGTTGCTTGATGAGGGCTTTCTGGGCATCGGCATCGGTGGTATCAAGTACGCGCTGCGCCAGGGGGTGGTTAGCGTTCACCACCACGTTGTAGCTCATGGGCATATTCCCCCACATGGCCCGTTCGCCCGATAGAGCCGACATCTCCTGCATCCGGCGTAAAAACTCCGGCATGGTAATGGTAACCGGCAGTTCGTCGGTGGGCTGTGCCTCTACACTCACCGACAGCGATTTGTTATCGAGGGTCTGCTCGAATACATCCTTCAGTTTCGTCTGGTCAACCTCCGAAAGTACACTCTCGTTGTTCAGCCCTTTGTCGATGAGTTTATCCAATGTATCGGCATCGACGCGCTTGAAGGTGGTTTTTTCCAGTTTCTGCTCCAATGCGTTGATGAAGTGTGCATCTAGCTGGCTATCCAGCAGCAGCACATCGTAGCCGCGTCGGGTGGCCGAGTTTACATACGCATCCTGCTGCTCGCGGTCGGTGGCATACAGCACCGTCACGGTATCGTTTTTATCGGTTTGGTTGGCCTGAATATACTCACGGTACTCGTTCAGGGTGAAATAGCGACCAGCGGTGTTTTTTACCAGGGCAAATTCTTTGGCTTTCTCCCAGAACTTCTCGTCGCTCAGAATCCCGTATTTCACAAACAAGCCAAAGTCGTCGAACTTGGCCTCGAAGGCCGGGCGGTCCGCTTTGAACAGGTCGTTTAGTTTGTCGGCCACTTTGCGGGTAATGTACCCGTTAATCTTCTTCACATTCGAGTCGGCCTGCAAAAAGCTGCGCGACACGTTCAGCGGAATATCGGGCGAGTCGATGACCCCCTGTAGGAGCATCAGAAAATCAGGGACTACATCTTTCACCTCATCGGTGATGAATACCTGGCGGCTGTAGAGTTGAATTTTCTCGCGCTTGAACTGAAAATCGTTCTTCAGTTTAGGGAAGTACAGCACCCCCGTTAGGTTGAAGGGATAATCGACGTTGAGGTGAATCCAGAACAGCGGCTCCTCACTGAATGGGTACAGTTCGCGGTAAAACGTCTTGTAGTCCTCGTCGGTCAGGTCGGCAGGGTTTTTTGTCCAGATAGGGGTAGCCTCGTTGATGAGTTTGCCATCAAACTCAATGGGAACGGGTAGGAACTTACCATACTTCTCCAGAATTCCCCGGATGCGGTCTTTGCTCAAAAACTCCTCCGAATCGGCAGCGAGGTGCAAAATCACATCGCTCCCCCGGTCGGCACGGGTGGCGGGGGTCAGTTCAAACTCGGTCGAGCCATCGCATAGCCAGCGAACGGCCTCGTCGCTCTCCTCCCGGAATGATTTGGTGATGATCTCCACGTTATCGGCCACCATAAAGGCCGAGTAGAACCCCAGGCCAAAATGACCGATAATCTGCTTATCGTCGGGTTGGCCACTGGCTTTGTCTTTATATTTCTCCAGAAACTCGGTGGCCCCCGAAAAGGCAATCTGGTTAATGTATTTCTTCACCTCATCGGCGGTCATGCCAATCCCCCGGTCACTTACGGTTAAGGTTTTGGCTTCTTCATCCACCGAGATGGTAACCTTCAGTTCACCAATTTCGCCGGCAAACTCGCCGTAGCCTGCTAATTTTTGCAGTTTCTGGCTGGCATCTACAGCGTTCGATACTAACTCACGCAGAAAAATCTCATGGTCAGAATAAAGGAATTTTTTGATAATCGGAAAGATATTCTCGGTATGAATCGAAATCTGGCCTTTCTCGCTGTGGCCTGAATGGGCGGTACTCTGTTCGGTTTGCGCTGTTTCCATTGCGGTAAACGTAAATGATTGTGATTGGTTACTGCCTGAGCGTTCGTCAAATCCTGTTCCAGCCGGGTTCGGGCTGACACATTGACAGATTTACGGGTTTATGCTTACCTTGCAGGGTAACATCCCTAAACCAACCTGCTGTTATGCCTTATCTGACTGCCAATGGGGTTGACCTCTATTACGAAATTCACGGCCCCGACACCCC
>JBBQUC010000416.1:0-4371 GCA_038212815.1 Cytophagales bacterium | reverse complement strand
AGGGCAGTCTTATGCCCCAGCCGGGCCATGTTAGCGGCCATGTTAGCTGGACTACCACCCTGGTAGCGGTGGAAATCGCGGGTGTCAGCCAGGTTCTCGGCTACGGAATGCCCAATAAGGTCAACTAATAATTCGCCAACGGCGAGAATAGCATAAGTCATCCAATGGGGAATTAATGGCCACCCCCGGCACCGATGGGGAATATGGCTGGCTCTGTTTGTTTAGGGGTTTTCACCAGGAAGCAGGAAATGGCCGCCAGGAAGAGGCAAATACCGCACAACACCAGCGCATTGCGCGGGTCGCCCCCCAACACACTATCATACAGAAACGGTACGGTAATCATGCTGATGATTTGCGGCACCACAATAAAGCCGTTGAAAATACCCATATAGACTCCCATTCGCTCAGCAGGTACTGAGTCGGCCAGCATCACGTAGGGCATGGAGAGAATGGATCCCCACCCAAAACCCACCAGCAGCATACCAAAGGCGAAGATATTCTTATCGTTCGACAGCAGCATCGACAAAAAGCCTAGTCCGGCAATGGTGAGGAATGTGGCATGAACGGCCTGTTTGCTCAATCGCCTGGCGAGCATTGGAATCATAAACGAGACAATAATGCAGCCCACATTGAAACAGGCAAAGCATAAACCACCCCACTTACTGCCCTCATCGAAACCCGGCGACTGCGGGGTAGGGGCATTGAACGAATGGCGCGAGATGGCCAGCGAGAGGTACTGCCACATCAGGGGCAGGCCATACCAGGTGAAGAATTTCACCCACCACAGTTGCCGCATGGTAGTGGGCATTTCGACCAGGGCATCTTTGATTTCCGCAAACGCGTGGGCAAACCCTCGCTTTTCGTGCTTCATCCGGGCAAACTCGTCCATATCGGCGGGGGGATACTCCTTGGTCGTGTAGATTGTCCAGAGAACCGCGACCACAATGACAAAGGCTCCGATATAAAACAGGTAATGCACGTATTCAGGGATGGCACTGCCAGAGGCCACCGTAGCGGTCATGGCAATGCCAATGGCGGGAAGGATATACGCCATCAGGCTGGCCAGAATTTGGCCAAAGCCAACAAAGAAACTTTGCACCGCAAAGCCCAGTGTCCGCTGCGTTTGGTTCAGTTTGTCGCCAATAAAAGCCCGGAACGGCTCCATCGTTACGTTCAGACCGGCATCCATCATCCACATCAACCCGGCGGCCATCCAGAGGGTTTTCGAGTTGGGCATCAGAATCAGGGCGATGCTCGACAGGACGGCACCAATCAGGAAGAAGGGTTTCCGGCGGCCCCACTTTGGCGACCAGGTGCGGTCGCTGATAGCGCCGATTAGGGGCTGGATGAGTAAGCCCGTAACCGGCCCAGCCAGCCACAGAATGGGTATTTTATTCTCATCAGCTCCCAGATACCGGAATACCGGACTCATGATGAACTGTTGCAAACCAAAATTGTACTGAATGCCAAAAAACCCGAAACTCATGTTCCAGATTTGCCAAAAACTCAGATTAGGTTTTTCTTTCATTGGATCTAGTTCGGTATATACACCGTAGGTTAGCAAAAAATCGTTTGACAATAATACGCACACTGTTGCAGGATTTGGAGATAAATTTTACCTTTTTTCCTGAAAGCTGTATTTTTATAGGTTGTTGATGAGACGTTGGGTTGGCTATGCAGAATTTTACAAAAGCTTGGATTTTATGGGGACTAATTTTACCGGGCTACCTGGCGGGCGCAACGGGCATGGCGCTGCCCGACACCACTAAACCAGCGCCTACCGTGCTGATTGGCACCTTTGCCGATACCCTACGGCTCGACCTGCTGCCCGCCGACTCGATTATAACGGTGCGCTCCATCCGGCTGAAGGGCAATTTTCGCACCCGCGACCGGATTATTCTGCGCGAAATGGGGGTACACGCGGGCGATACCCTGCGTCGGCGCGAATTGACCGATAAGCTCGTCTGGGATCAGCGCAAGATTAACAATACTAACCTCTTTGTGACGGTCGATGTGGTAGCCCGAAACGTGCTGCCCCCCGGTGAGGCCAGCCTGAAGCTATACCAACTGAGTCAGATTGATATTGAAGTGACCCTGAAAGAGCGGTGGTATATTTTCCCGACCCCTATTTTTGAACTGGCCGACCGCAACCTGAACGAGTGGTGGTACGACCGGGGGCACGACCTCCACCGGGTCAACTACGGTGCCCGGCTCGACTATAAAAACCTCACGGGGCGTAATGATAAACTCTCGGCCGTAGCCCAGTTTGGGTTCACCCGCCGACTGTCGCTGTCGTATAACCGCCCCTACATCGACCAGGCCCAGCGCACGGGATTAACTATTGACTTCTCCAACTCTACCAATCAGGAGGTGGCCTACCGCAGTTATCATGACAAGTGGCTGTATGTAAAAAGCACCGGCGAACTCCGCGAACGGCTGGGCGCGGGCGTGACCTTAACCCGTCGGCAGGGATTTTATCAGTTTCATGCGCTTGAACTGCGCTATACCCGAAATGTCATTGCTGATACCGTAGCGCAACTCAACCCCGACTATTTCGGCGACAAACAACTGCGCCAGCGGTATCTGGCTCTGTCATACACGTATAGTTATAACCGGCTCGATAATGTAGTGTATCCCCTGCAGGGGGTTCTGTTTCGGGCATCGGTGGCCAAGCTGGGGTTACTCCCCACCGATGCGCTCAATCAGGTAGAACTGTCGGGTAGCCTCAGCCGATTCTGGTCGCTGGGCGCGCATTTCTATGCCAACAGCAGCCTGCGGGGGCGGATGGGTGTACCCGTGCGTACGCCCTATAGCAACCTGCGTGGCCTGGGTAATGGAGCCGATTTTGTGCGGGGGTATGAGTTGTATATTATCGATGGCAATCGGTATGGGCTGTGGCGGAGCAATATCCGCTACCAGTTGCTCAATACCCGCAAAGAGCTGAAATGGCTGCATGTTCGGCAGTTCAGCACCGTGCCTGTAGCGGCCTATATCACCGCCTTTGCCGATATGGGGTACGTAAGCAGTTCAGTAGCCGAGCAGTACCAGAGTTTACTGGCCAACCGGATGCTGTATGGCGGTGGGGTTAGCCTCGACCTGGTTACGTTTTATAACCTGGTTATGCGGTTCAGCGGCACTATCAATGCTCAGGGTCAGCGGGGGTTCTTCTTCAACCTGGCGAGGGATTTTTAGGCATTCGGCAACGCAAATGACCACTACCCCCGCGCCCCTAACTCAATGGCTTCCATACCCTGTATTTTCCCTGCATCGAGGGTGAACCGGAGGCAGGTTCGCACCCGATGAAAGCCAACATTACCAACAGCACCGGGGTTAACAAACAGCATATTAGCTAGTTTTGGATCGCGCTGTATCTTCAGTATGTGCGAGTGGCCGCAGATAAACAGATCGGGTGGGTCGGCTTGTAGCAGGGGGTGCATAACGGGGGTATACCTCGGTGGGGTACCACCAATATGAGTTATCCAGATGTGCAGCCCATCGAGCGTGAAGCGTTGGTGTTCGGGGCATTCGCGCCGGAGCAGGTTATTGTCGATATTTCCCCACACTGCCCGCAAGGGCTTAAAGGCCCGCAGTTGATCCAGTACCGCCAGAGAGCCAATATCGCCCGCGTGCCACACTTCATCGCAATTGGCGAGAATACTGAACACCTGTGGGTCGAGGTAACTGTGGGTATCGGAGAGCAGACCAATTTTTGTCATCGGTAGGAGGAGGGGTGGTATGAGCCACTTATCAAGTCAATACTGCCGGTTCGGTCAATGATTCCCCCGCTTGTCAAGCCGATCTATCCGGCAAGGGAGTGCGTGGTAATTTTGTGGTACTTTTTAGCGTCAACAACAAATATAGCTATGGATCGGAATGAATATGCATCGAAACGGGCAATCATCAAACCAGAGAAAGGCCGTTCACAGCGGCTCCTCGAGCGGAGCTTCGACTGGATTGCCCTATTTGTCATCACCCTGATAATTTTGGGCAGTTTAGTTCTTTTTTAACAATCACCCGAACGGGAAGCATTTCCAGGCGAATCGTGTAATTTGCAAGCAAAAGTCGGTATATGCGCTATTTGTTGGTTTCTCTGCTGGTTTTAAGTACCTACCGGGAAATCCATGCCCAACTGCCCACCTTAACTCTCGAACTCCTGACTACCAAAGATGGGTTATCTTCAAACGATGTATGGTGTGCTACCAAAGACAGGCAGGGCTTTTTGTGGATAGGTACGGGAAGGGGGTTATGCCGATACGATGGGTATTCATGCCAGTCTCTGGAGGGGCCGAAAGTAGGGTATAGTTCCGGGGTGTCCACCGCAGCTACGGGAAAGATCTATGCCACGGTGGCCACACAGGGTTTATGCGCCAT
>JBBQUC010000415.1:0-4383 GCA_038212815.1 Cytophagales bacterium | reverse complement strand
CGTACTGCTGGCCCTATCGGCCTATTCCCTTGTGGCTGCCGTGACGGGCCATTCGGGGTGGGCACTGTCGGCAGGTATAATGGGGTTGGGCCTGGGGGTCTGGTTCAGCAAACCCTACCAGAATAAAGGTTTACAAGCTATCCGCCTGATTCACCGAGCGGTTGGCGAAGCCGAGTACAGTCTGCCGCTCCTCACCAAACCCAATCTGAATATGGCTGAACAACTCCAACTCGAGCGATTGGGCGAACGGATAGAGCGGGTTCAGTTACCAACTGTGGTCTGGCATCAGTTGAGCGGCTACCTGGTTGGGTTGGCAATAGCCCTGGGGCTGTATGCGGAGCTGCCCCTGCTACGCCAGCCGACCCCCACTATCCCTCACCGACAGGCGATTATGGCCAGCATCCTCCCCGAACGTCAGCCGCTCCCCCCCACCTTCACCACAGCCCAACTTCAGATTGAGCCACCCGCCTACACCCACCTACCCCGCCGGGAAACCGCCGACCTGAATGCCGTTGCGCTGGTTGGCTCCCAACTCACCTGGCGGGTGCAGTTTAGTCAGCACGCCCGGCTATCGGTGCGTTTGGTGAACACCCGGGGTGAGGAACGAGCCTTCACGAATAAGACCAACCATGCCGAATACCATGACCGATTGACCAATGCGGGTCTGTACGCCATTCGGGCTTATTGGCGCAAACCCGGCGGCAATAGGCCCGATACCCTGGTGTATCAGTCCGACTTTTACCACCTCGAAGCCCAACCCGACCTGGCTCCGAAAATTGAACCGGCCTCGAAAGAACTGTACCGATTCCACACCCTGAAAGACCCGGCAACACTGACGGTGGGTGCCACCATCAGTGACGATTTTTTAGTAACTCAGGCATTTATTATCGCCACTGTAGCACGGGGTTCGGGCGAAAATGTGAAGTTCCGCGAGGTGAAATTCCCCCTGGGCCAGTCGAACTTCCGGCAGGCCCGACTCACTAAAACCATCGATCTGAACACCCTGAATTTTGCGCCTGGCGATGAGCTGTACTACTACTGGGCCGCTATAGACAACCGGCAACCGGAACCCAATTTCACGAAGTCGGACACGTATTTTTTGGTGTATAAAGATACCACGAGTGCCGAAGAAGGAACATTAGCGACAATGGCGGTGAACATCATGCCAGCGTATTTCCGGTCGCAACGGCAAATTGTGATCGATACCGAAAAGCTGATTGCCCGCCGGGGAAAACTAGCTCCGAAGGCATTCAATAGCCAGTCGAACGAAATTGGCTACGACCAGAAAGTGCTGCGGCTACGCTACGGACAGTTTATGGGCGAAGAGTTCGAGACCTCGGCGGGGGGTGGCCACGTAGAAGCTGGGGCTGATGGCGATAAGAATGATCCCCTGGAGGGGTTTGTTCACGCCCACGACAAAGGCGAGGCCGACCACGCCGAAACGGCCCACAAAGACGACGAACACGAACACGGGCATGGCCCTCAAAACCCCGACAAACAAGACCCCGTTGCCGCCCTAATGGAACAGTACGTACATGCCCACGACAACGCCGAAACCAATACCTTCCATGAGGTATCGACGCGGGCATTACTGAAAATGTCGCTCGAAGAAATGTGGCAGTCGGAATTGCATTTGCGCCTGTACGAACCCGAAAAAGCCTTACCCTTTGCCCTGAAAGCGTTGGAATACTTGAAATTGTCGCAGCAGAAAGCCCGCTCATACGTCAAAAAGACGGGTTTCGACCCGCCCCCTATCAAAGAAAAAGAAACGCGGGGATCGGGCGACCTCAAGAATATAACGGCTACCTTCGACCAGCACCGCAGCTATACCCAGGCCCGCGTAGATGTGCTGGTGGCGGACGTACTGGGTTACCTAACCTTACCCCAGCTAACAGCGGGGCAACGGGCAACGGTGCAGCAATTGGGCACTATACTCGCCAACCAGATAGTCAACAGTGGCCTGCCCAACTGGTCAGTGCTGACCGCATTGCAAAAGCTGGCCGGTGGCAAACCCCTGTCTAAGCGAGAGAAGACCCAATTGGCCGCCAAACTATACCCGTTGGCGGGCGCGTCGGAACGCGTTGGGAGCGGCTCTATTGGAAACAGGAATTTAGAGCGCAAATTTTGGCGACAATTGCGCTGAACCGTTTTGGGCCATAGCCATGATTCAATCCAATTTTGACGTCACTAGTGGGATTAACTGGGCTATTCTGGTAGCTCTGGGCTTGTTGCTAAGCATACAGGCCTGGTTCATTCTCCGGAATAGCCGCATCAGTCGTAGCCGAAAAATCGTACGGGCGGGCCTGAATGGATTACTATGGCTACTTATGGTAGGCTATGTGGTGCAACCCATCTGGCCTTCGATTCGCCCGGCCCGGCATGCCCTGCTCGTTGGCGATGCGGTGCCGGGGGCCGTGGCCCGGCGGGTAAGCGATAGTCTGCACATTCAGGAGCGAGTAAATGGCCGCAACCTGACCGCTCTTTACGATTCGGTTACGCTGCTGGGGCAGGATTTTCCGGTGCCTACCCTGAGCCGATTGTGCCGCCCAAACCTGAACTGGATACCTTACCCAGAACGGGATAACGTATGGGATATTCGCTGGAAAGGGCTGTTGCGGCAGGGTGAAATGCAGCGGGTAACCGGGCAAATCTGGTCGGCGACTGCGCAGAAACTCACCCTTCAGTACGCGGGCCATCCCCTCGATAGTGCCGTACTGCATGCTGGGCCAAATACGTTTGCGCTGGCATTTCCGGTATTTTCGGTGGGCCGCACCCAAACCGAACTCGCACTCAATGGCAAGCCACTCGATACCCTCCGGTTCTTTAGCAGCCGGGTGGTGCCGTTAACCATCCGGTTTGTGCTGAACAACCCCGATTTTGAGAGCAAGACCCTGGCCGACTGGTTAGGGCGGCAGGGTCACCGCGTGCAGCTAGCCGCCACCCTGTCGACAAATAGCCGCAGCCAGGTAACCATCAATGCTACGCCCGGTGTCTCGGCCAATGCTACCCCCGACCTGCTTATCACCGACCCGGCCAATGCTGGCAGTGCATCTGTCCGCAATGCCATTGCCGGGGGTAAATCGGTGCTATTTCTGGGTCTCACTACGCCAGAAGTCAACTGTCGGGCCATCAATCAGGCCCTTGGCAGTCGTTTTCAGCTTAGGCGGGTGAGTACCGAAGCACTGGTAAAACTATCCCCAATGCTTACCGCCTTACCCTTTACCTTTTCCCCGGCACTGAATCAATTCCCGGTAACGGCCTACCCGGTGGCGATGCAACAAACAAGTGGACGCGTTGGCGTTAGCCTGCTCAACGAAACCTTTCCGCTGCAATTGAGTGGCGATAGTGTGGCCTATGCGCGGCTCTGGCACGCTGTACTGGCCCGCTTACAGGCACCAGCCCAACCAGGTCTGCATGTTGACGCACCCATTTTCCCCCGAATTCGGCATTCGCTGATCGTGAATAGTCCGCTGCTCCTCCCGCCTACGCTTCACATACTGGGCGATACCATTCGGGTATTGCCTTCGCCAATCAACCCAGCATCGGCAACCGGCTACTTTACCGCTGCTCAGTCGGGATGGCAACCCCTGGCCGATTCGCTGGCGATCTGGGTAGAACATGACCCTGCCTGGCGGGAGGTTAGGCAGCAGCGTTTGGTGAGTCACTATATACAGGCGCATCAGGTGTATGGGCCAAAGGCTGGCCAAACGGAACAACAACGTCTAATTGGCCCAGTGGACAAACTCCCTAACTGGGCCTGGCTACTGCTGCTGGGTGTGGGGTTGAGCGCACTTTGGATAGAACCTAAAGTAGAATAACGACTGTTATAGTCGCAAAATAGAGTTATACTATTTCAACTGCTTTCAACTTTTAAAAGATTTAACCCTATGAAAATTAGCTACTCTTACTTGTTATTTGCCAGTCTGCTAGTAGGGTACATCTTTACGGCTTGCCAGACCAAACCCGGCATTGAAGCGTCGCCAACAGTTTCATCGCGTGTCCAGACAATTTTGTACGAAGAGTACACTAATTTGTCAGCCGCACAGTGGCAGGCGGTTACGGCTACCAATTTTTCTTTGCTGAATACGCCATCCAGTCAATATAGCATACTGTATGAATACGACAGCCAGAACCGCGTGTCCGCTCAGACAAGTGCTTCTGGGTATAACGCCTACCGGTATGCCTACAGCTACGAGCCAAACAGGGTGATACGCCTATACACTGCTCGAGACCAGCAACTCGTTGCCGACACCACCACGGTAAATGCACAGGGGCAGGTCAGCGGCATTAGCATTTATCTGGCTAAGCCTTTTTACAGACAGTATGCTTACGTATATGATGCCGCAGGGCAAGTGCTGACTGAGAACCAAAAAACTTACTCTG
>JBBQUC010000414.1:0-4387 GCA_038212815.1 Cytophagales bacterium | reverse complement strand
CGGGCGATAATCTCATTGGCAGGGCTATCAGTTGGGCCTAGCTTATCGTCCCTACGCCCAGGGCCATTGGGCTTTAGGAGCAGAAACCCAAGTGTCGCCAGGTTCAGCACAAAGAGGCCAATAATGGCCAGGGTCAGTAGTTTTGTGCGCTCCATAGGCTATATGGTTGGTTGTTAACGGGGTAAAGCTGCATATCAGACACAATGCTGGTCAACCCCGCATCGGTAGTGCGAACAGGGGCGACAGGCTGCATGGCTACACGCCAGTTAACCACAATCAGCACAACAAAAGACACACTCGCCAGCCAAACGGCCCGCGTAGAGACGTAGACCGGTCGGGCGGGAGCGAGCCGGTGACGGATTTTGGCGAACAGAAACGGACTCGGTTCTGCCCGTTGCAGGCCGTTGGCACTGCCCAGCACCGCATTGATCCATTTTTCTTCTTCGTTCGGTTCCATGTATTGTGGTATTAGACGACCAATCCAAGGGATTCCTACGGGTTCAGTCTGTTTTTATAAAAACTCGCCAATTGCTTTTTCAGATTCTCTGTTGCCCGCGTCAGCAGCGACTCCACCGCCCCTACGGTAATGGCCATAACCTGGGCGGCTTCAGTATTGGACAAGCCCTCTACACGGGTCAGAATATAAGCCGTTTTCTGCTTGTCGGGCAGGGTATCAATGGCCCGGAAGAGGGTAGCTGCGGTTTCCTGCTGTTCCAGAGCAATGCCAGGATGAAAAAAATCGGTGGGATGGTGCAGCACCTCGCCTGTGTCTCGGTCGAAGAGGCTGGTCAGGAACGCAAACCGTTTTTGCCGTTTTTTGTGCTTCAGAAAATCCAGCGATTTGGTCACCGTTAGCCGGTACAGCCACGTCAGCCCCGCCGACTCGCCCCGAAACCCACTGGCCGACCGGAACACTTCAATATACACATCCTGTGTAATCTCTTCGGCATCTTCGCGGCTGTGCACGTAGCTAAGGGCTGTATTGAATACCCGGCTTTTGGTCTGCTCATACAACTCCCGAAACGCCCCCTCGTCGCCCTGCTGGATGGCCGTGAGGAGTGTAGCGAGCAAGGTAGTTGTATTGGTCATTGACACAGGGGATGCCAAAAGTACGGTATATTTGGTCTTTCAAGCAAACTACCTCTATGGAACCCACTATTCCCGAAGGCTTCGTGCCGATTTTCAGAACCAGCCCTTTCTTAGAAACAGCCGGGCCGCTTTACAGCCAAACTATTGATGGCCAGTTAGTCATTGGCATGTATATACTGGAGAAGCACGTCAATGGCCGGGGGTTTGTTCATGCGGGGGTTTATACTACCCTGGCCGATGTGGCGATGGGCTACGCGGCTGCGTTTTCCCAGAAACCACCCGTACCGCTCGTTACCGTGAGCCTCACCACCGATTTTGTGGGCAATGCCGTGGTAGGCGACTGGATTGAGGTGCATACGGATATTCAGAAGATTGGCAAGGCTATAGCGTTTGCCAATGCATTCATCTATAAAGGCGATGAACGCATTGTCAGGGTCAGTGCGGTATTCAATGTGCTGGCACGTTCGTAGATAGCCCCCATTTTTCTGAACAAAAAGACATGAATCAGGTAGTTATTGAGAAATAGCCAGCGCACCTCAACTGCGAAAAACAATGCTCCATTTCGATAAACTATCACTTAATATTCCGGATACCACTAAACCCCGAGTCGTAATTGTTGGCGGGGGGTTTGGTGGGCTGAATCTGGTAAAAAGCCTGGAAGGGAAAGGCTTTCAGGTGGTGCTGTTCGATAAACAGAACTACCACGGGTTTTGGCCGCTCCTCTATCAGGTAGCTACGGCGGGCCTCGAACCCGATGCCATTGCTGAACCCCTCCGCAAGATGTTCGATGGCTACGACGATTTTCACTTTCGGCTGGTGCGGGTGATCGCCATTGACCCCCACGCTAAAACGGTCTCGACCCTCATCGGCGATTTGCCCTATGATTACCTGGTGATTGCCAGCGGCTCGAAACCCAATTATTTTGGCAACGATCAGATCAAGAATAACTCCTTTGCCCTCAAGAGTATTCCTGACGCGCTGAACCTCCGCAGCCAGTTGTTGCAGTCGTTTGAGCAGGCCAGCATTACCATCGACCCGGAGCAGCAGCAGAGCTTGCTGAACTTTGTGATTGTGGGTGCGGGGCCAACGGGGGTAGAAATGGCCGGATCACTGGCGGAGATGCGCAAGCATGTGCTGCCCAACGATTATCCAGGTTTGGATTTCAGTAAGATGAATATCTACCTGCTCGATGGCCTCGACCGCGTACTGCCGCCCATGTCGCCGGAAGCGAGTGCAAAAACGCAGCAATACCTCGATGAACTGGGCGTGATTACCAAGTTGAAAACCCTGGTTAGCTCCTACGATGGCGAAACGGCCGTGCTGAAAAGTGGCGAAACCATCAAGACCCAAACACTGGTCTGGGCTGCCGGCGTATCGGGTGCTCTGGTAGACGGTATCCCGAAAGAGGCCACCGAGAAAGGCCGGATTCTGGTGAATGAGTTTAACCAGGTGATGGGCCTGCCCGACCTCTTTGCTATTGGTGACATTGCGTTTATGAAGACCGCCAAATACCCCAATGGGCATCCGGGCGTGGCGCAACCGGCCATTCAGCAGGGTCAGCATCTGGCCAAAAACCTGCACCGGCTGGTTACCCACAAGCAGGCAATGGAACCGTTCAGCTATTTCGATAAAGGCTCACTTGCTATTATTGGCCGTGCCCGCGCCGTGGCTGATTTGCCGGGCAATGTACACCTCGGCGGGTTTATTGCTTGGTGTGCGTGGCTGTTTGTCCACATCTGGTATTTAATTGGTTTTCGCAGCAAGCTAGTCGTTCTGAGCAACTGGATTTACCGACTCTTCACCTACGAACGCGGCACCCGGCTCATTATCCGCCCCTTCGTCCGCAACGGCGACAAAGCCGGGCAGGAGTTTGTGACGAAGAATGAGATGGGGTAAAATTTATTCTCATCGTAATAGTACGATAATAGAATAAAGAGATACCTTTGAGGTATGGGGGTTACCAAAACGGAAATATTTACGGTGGAGCAAAACCGGGTGGCCGAGTTGGCCAAGGCGTTTGCCCACCCGGCGCGGGTGGCTATTCTGCAACTGCTGGCCCGGAAAAAAGCCTGCATCTGTGGCGATTTAGTGGATGTGCTGCCGCTGGCACAGGCCACGGTATCGCAGCACCTGAAAGAACTCAAACGCATCGGGATTATCCGGGGCGATATTGACCCACCCCGCGTCTGCTACTGCATCAATGAACCTGTTTGGGAAGAAGCCCGGCAGGTATTCGGTAAGCTATTGGATACCCTGATGGTAGCAGGCTGCTGTTGACCTTTTTTTGCTTATATCTATCGTATTATTACAATAAATAAACCAAGCCATGAACACCAACGAAACCCTCAAAGAGATTGTCCGCCAGAAATACAGCGAGATTGCCCTCGACGACAATGCGCAGGGCTGCGGCTGTGGCCCCACTAGTTGCTGCACTCCCAGCCCCGCCGACTCGGCAGCGTACACCATTCTGATGAACGATGAATATACCCAGGTGAATGGGTATGTAGCCGAAGCTGACTTGGGACTAGGCTGTGGTTTGCCTACCGAGTTTGCCCGGATTCAGCCCGGCGATGTGGTGGTCGATCTTGGCTCTGGTGCCGGTAATGACTGCTTTGTGGCCCGCGCCGAAACAGGCGAGACAGGCCGCGTGATTGGCCTGGACATGACCCCTGCCATGATTGACCGCGCCCGCAAAAACGCCAAACTGCGGGGCTTTGGCAACGTTGAGTTTGTGTATGGCGACATTGAAGACATGCCCCTGCCCGATAACCTGGCCGATGTGGTGGTGAGCAACTGCGTAATGAACCTGGTACCCGACAAGGCCAAAGCCTTCGCCGAAACCTACCGGATTCTGAAACCAGGCGGCCACTTCAGCATCTCCGACATTGTGCTGCTGGGCAACCTGCCAGACGGACTCCAACGCGATGCCGAACTCTACGCTGGTTGCGTATCAGGAGCCATTCAGGAGACCGACTATCTCCAAACGGTTGAAACCGCCGGGTTTACGAACCTTACCATCCAGAAACGCAAAGTAGTGTCGCTGCCTGATGCCATACTGGATCAGTACCTGACCGCCGACGAACGGAAGACGTATGCCGAGCAAGGGCTGGGCCTGTTCAGCATTACCCTCTTCGCCCAAAAGCCTGGACAACGGGTAGCCACCGTCTGTTGCGAAGCCAAAGCCACCAAGATGCTTGAACCCGGCTATGCAGAAGCCGGTGCCAGTTGCTGTTAACCGTCTATCAACCATGACAATACGACCCATTAGGCCCGATGACTGGCCTGCTATCACGGCCAT
>JBBQUC010000413.1:0-4396 GCA_038212815.1 Cytophagales bacterium | reverse complement strand
GGCAGGAGTTTCTACGACACTGGCAGGTTTGACCTTCAACGAAACAGTTAATTTCTCGCTCTGCCACGGGCATTGTGGCAATGCCGAAATCCTATTAGAAGCCGCGAATTATTTGCACGACGGGTCATTACAACAAAAAATAGAGGAGATAGCCTACTTTGGGAAAGAACAAGCTGAAAAAACAGGTGTATGGCTAAACGGATTGCAGAATCATTACCAACTTCCTGACTTCATGCTGGGTTTATCAGGAATCGGATACTTCTATCTGCGTATGATCGATAGTCACGCTTATCCTTCTGTTCTCTTTTTGGGCCATAGCGTTATGGGTTAATTATCTTGCTATTAGCTATCCTTATCGCAATTAGTAACCTGTTGCTCATTGCCTGTCATTATCTATTTCTGTTAGGACTTTCTTATAAAAGATTTGGGGCCGTAAATTGTTTACGCATAGCCCTTCGACAAGCTCAGGGTGATTATAGCGCGAAGCAACTCAAAACTATCTTTATTTGCCACTCCCTCAACTAGCGAGAATTCGCTATTTTACTCCCTTTTTTTTCGGCAGACATTTGACTCAATCAACCGCATTGATTGAGTCAAATCAGTGTGTGGTTGAAAGGTAAAACTAACCAATAAACCACACAACAATGAAAAAAGTAATCACACAATCAATTGGCACTTTGTTGATCGCCAGCGCGGCCATCACCTCCTGCACAGACCACAACCCCGCCCCCGATAGGTTGCAGGTTTTCGGCATCACCGAGCAGATCGATGGTAAAACATACAGCGACCTCGACGAGGTAGCAGCCCGGTGGATTTTCCCCACCGATTTCAGCAAAACACCGCTCGATGATGCCGACGGTTCGCGCAGTGCGGTCAGCCTGCAACCGCTGCCAACAGTAATGATTCTGGCGTCCAACCTCGGCGGCTCATCCACCCGAAACCTGACCATTCCGGGCGGCAGGTACGTTTTTCTGCAAATCGTGGGGGCCATAAACTACTATTTCGACAATGATCCCTGCGACCCTACGTTCAAACCAGCCCAAGGACAATCAGCCGCTGATTTTCTGGCCGCCTCCATCGATCCAGGACTAGACGGCGTAAAAAACATGACGGCTCAATTTGACGGAAAAGATATTGTGGCAGATCTGAAAAAATTCAAAGTACGAACGAAAGCATTTTCGTTTGTGCCGCCTAAAGATATTACCAATACCGCCTGTGATTATACCGGCCAGTCGGCCACCGCGCTTGATGAAAGCTACGCGCTGCTGCTCAAACTACCGAAGGGAAAACACGTGCTGACATACAAAGCCGATTTACCCGACGCCAATAATTTCCACACGGACCTTACCTGGAATTTGACAGTCGAATAGCCGTTTCTTACCCCATCCACACCCGAAATCATGAAAACATTCCTTTGTTATACGGCACTCCTAGTGGGCGTGGCCGTTCAGCCCGCCCTTGCGCAGATCGTCTGGACAACGGGCGAAGCGACCCTGAGTACCGGCATCACTGTTCAGGGCGATCTGTGTTACCGGCCAGAAATGAACGTCCTGTTGACACGCGTAGCCGACAAGTGCCGGGTCTATTCGGCCAGAGATTTACAGCATATGGAGTTTGCTGATTTAACTATAGGCTGCCGTCGCTATTTCACGGTGTTTGACATACCCCAGCCGGGGCAGCAGGAGGCCGTGCCGCTTATTTTTGAAGAGCTGGTTCCTGGTGCTACGGTGCGCGTATTGCAACTCACAGGCAGCAACGCCCGGCGCGTAGCCAGGCAATGTGGCTTACCCGCCACGCGTAAAGTCGAATGGCAAAGCCCACAGCCCTGGTACATCTGGGTCAATGGGCGGTTTGTAGCCCCAGATGATTTTGTGGAAAACGAACTCGACAACATGCTGGTGAACTCACCCCAACCCGTTCAGCAGTGGGCCAAGGCCAAATGGCGGCCTACCACCCCTAAATTACTAGCCATGTGGCTATCTTATTACTACCGGGAAATGCACCGCACCAATCTTGTATTATCGATCCGCTAACGGTTGATTCAACACCTATTCGTATCAATATTGATAGGCACCTACCGGCTTAACAAAGACCTTCAAACGCTTAATAACCATCTAATTAAACCCAATGCCGGAGTTGGCACCCCCAGTTAGATTATAACCCCGCTCCGGGAATCGCTTAAACCGTTTCTGACCGAAATAGCCCATCGGTTCAGAAACGGTTTATGTATTGGCTACGTACCTTTGGGGCTTACTCAAACGGCCCTAATGCAGTTCACGTACCGTATTTTACTCTTTTTTCTCGTCGTTATTCCGGCCTCCGCTCAGGGCCAATCGCTTAAAACACTGATCGTTACGGCCCACCCCGACGATGAGACTATGTTTCCCGTCACGGTCTTCAAGCTCGTGCGCGAACTGGGTGGATCGGCTGATCTGGCACTGATCACCGACGGGTCGGGCGGCTCAAACGGCATGGTAGCCTCGAAATATTACGGCATGAACCTGCTCGACTCTACCGTAGGGCGGCGGGCGTTGCCCGCTATTCGGAAGAAAGAACTGATGAAGGCGGGCGAGGTCATGG
Organism: Cytophagales bacterium; assembly: GCA_038212815.1. GTDB lineage: Bacteria > Bacteroidota > Bacteroidia > Cytophagales > Spirosomataceae > JBBQUC01. Next base: position 1,816 of record JBBQUC010000413.1, on the reverse strand, counting down.
GCATCACCAACTTCTACTTCTTCGACCACCGCGACGATTTTTATTCCACCGATCCCGCGCCTTATCTGGGTGGGCGGCGCTGGAATCTGGAACTAGTCAATCAGCAACTCGACGAGGTGCTCAACAAGGGTCGCTACGACCTGGTGTTGTGCCTGGTGCCCTCTGCCGAACAGCACGCCCACCACAAAGCCGCCACTATTTTGGCCCTGCGGGCGGTGGCCCGTTTGCCCGGTCGCAAGCCCATTATTCTGGCCGGGCGCACCCTCAGCCGGACTACTACGTTCTCGTTCACCGAACTACCCGGCTACCCCGAAACGACATTGCTAGCCAACGCCCCCATCTACGAAGTCGACGTATCGCACACCTTCGGCGAGGGGGGGAAACACAGCTACCAAATCGTGGCCGACTGGGTAAAGGCCGAACACAAATCGCAGAGCGGCGACATGAACGTGGCCATGCACCGGGGCGACGTGGAAGCCTTCTACTATTTTGCCCAAAACGGCCCTGCTGGCCTCGAAGCCATCAAAAAACTCTTCACCGCGCTTAAAGCGGGGGGGTACTAACAGAGTTTCTATGAACGCATTCCTATTTGACCTCGACGGTGTGTTGGTTGATACCGCCGTTTTTCATTACCAGGCCTGGCGGCGGATGGCCAATTCGCTGGGGTTCGACTTCACCCACGAATTCAACGAAACCCTCAAAGGCATCAGCCGGATGGATTCGCTCGACCGGATTCTGACCCTCGGCGGCGTGACCGTCTCCGACGAAAAAAAGCTGGAACTGGCTACCCAGAAAAACGAATGGTACCTCGAACTGGTAAGCCACATGACACCCGACGACATGCTGCCCGGTGCACTGGCATTTCTGGAGCAAACCAAACGCGCCGGGATCCCGGTGGCCCTGGGTTCGGTGTCGAAAAACGCGCCGCTGATCCTGGAGCGCATCGGCATAGCGCATTTCTTCGACGCCATCATCGACGGCTCGAAGATCACCCACAGCAAGCCCGACCCAGAGGTGTTTCTGAAAGGTGCCGCCGAACTGAACGTGCCCCCTGCCGCCTGCATCGTGTTTGAAGATGCTGTAGCGGGTATCGAAGCGGCCAAACGCGGGGGGATGTTTGCCGTGGGCATCGGCACTCCCGACGTGTTGACCGAGGCCGATTTGGTTGTCCCCAGCTTTCAGCACCTCACCATACCCAAACTCCGCACCGCCCTTGACCGGGCGCAGGGGCTGGGGTATTAGGCGGTATCTTTGGCTAAAACGAACAGAATTATGGGCTTTAGAACATTTTCTACATTGGGCGATGTCCTAAAAGCGTATCAAATACGCTATTTGGAAGCCAGCATACCGACTGACAAACCGCATGTGGCTGCCCCTCAGGTATTGCATGAAGAGTTGACATTTACGAAAGCTGAAATCGCCTATAATGTCTCTGAGGCTGCGATTTGTGAAGCAATAATTTTTCCAATACTACGGGCTGTTTGGAAACCTTTCCGGGAAACATTTGCTATTTGGAGCCATAAGCCAATTTCATTAAACGATGAACTAAGCGGTATTCCTGATTTTATTTTTGCTCGAAAATCGGAGTTAGGCAAAATTGTATTTGACACACCCTATGTAGCTGTAGTAGAAGCGAAACGAGATGATTTTACACTTGGCTGGGCACAATGTGCCTTGGAAATGTACACTATTCAGCAATTGAACAATGATACAAAACCAGTATTTGGCATCGTGTCAAATGGAGATCTTTGGGAGATTGGTTATTTAGAAGAAAAGGTATTAACGGTCTATCGTGACAGGTACGACAATAATCAAC
>JBBQUC010000412.1:0-4398 GCA_038212815.1 Cytophagales bacterium | reverse complement strand
ACGATCAGCTGTACGGATTGTCCATCCATCACGCTCCTGAACAATGCCCTTCTTACCGAAGTTAATCATTGGCTCAATAGCCAAAATCATCCCTTCTTTCAACCGCACCCCTTGCCCACGTTTACCGTAGTTGGGCACTTCAGGGGCTTCGTGCAGGCTTTTCCCAACACCGTGTCCAACCAACTCCCGAACTACAGAGTAACCAAAGTGCTCCGTGTAATTCTGGATAGCCCAGCCAATGTCGCCTACCCGGTTACCATCAATCGCTTTAGCCAGCCCAACGTATAATGACTCTTTCGTACGAGAAAGCAGTTTTCGGGTGCCCAAACTTATTTCGCCAATAGGGTAGGTGTACGCACTATCAGCATGGAAACCGTTTAGAAACACACCACAGTCAATTGAGATAATATCGCCCTCCCGCAGTTCGTATCGGCTTGGAAAACCATGAACAATAACATCATTAACGGAGATACAAAGCGAAGCAGGGAATAAACCATGCGATCCTTTATACCCTTTAAACGAGGGAGTGCCGCCATTATCTCTAATAAACGTCTCTGCAACCGTATCGAGTTCCTTCGTGGTTACGCCAGGCCGAATCAGTTTAGCCACTTCGGCGTGAGCTTTCCCCAGCACTTGGCCACTTGCTTTAATCAGCGCGACTTCATCATCGCTCCGCAAGTAGATCATGGTGCTTTTCTGCCCTTGTTGCGCCATTATGCTGCTACACTTTCGGCACGGCCTTTCACCCGTCCCGACTTCATCAACCCTTCATACCGGCGCATCAGCAGATAACTTTCAATCTGTTGCAACGTATCAAGCACAACCCCAACCATAATTAACAATGACGTACCGCCAAAAAACTGCGCAAAACCAGAAGTCATCCCCAACAGATTAGCAATAGCGGGCAGGATAGCCACAATAGCTAGCATAACCGCGCCCGGCAGGGTAATATGGTCAAGTACAGTACCTATATAGTCAGAGGTAGCAATACCCGGTTTAACCCCCGGAATAAACCCACCACTACGCTTCATGTCATCAGCAATCTGAACAGGGTTAACCGAGATTGCCGTATAGAAGAACGTGAAAACGATGATCAGCACCCCAAAAAGCAGGTTATATTGCCAGGACGTATAATCCTGAAACACGCCCTGAATACCAGCGGCAACATCACTTTTTTCAGCCCCTAAACCGGCTAAAAACCCTGGGATAAACATCATAGCCTGCGCAAAGATGATAGGCATCACCCCAGCAGCGTTTAGTTTTAGTGGCAAATACTGACGCTGACCACCCACTACCTTGTTACCAACCACCTGCTTAGCATACTGAATGGGAATCCGACGCACTGCCTGAGTCAGCAGTACAGCCCCCATTATCACAAAATAAAGAGCTGCCAGTTCCAGCACGAAGATCAAAAGCCCGGCACTACCCCGCGATAGCCCCTCACCATAAATGGCTCCTGGTAGCCGGGACACGATACCAATCATGATAATCATGGAAATACCATTGCCAATACCTTTGTCGGTAATACGCTCACCAAGCCACATACAGAAAATAGTGCCGGCTGTTAACACAAATGTGCCGACAATAACAAACAGATTCCGGTCAATGAGCAGAGCCTCAGCCGGAACAGTAGTCCGTAAATACGTTAATGCCTGAATGGCTGTAACGAAGATGGTTAGCACACGGGTAATCTGATTCAGTTTTTTGCGACCTGACTCCCCTTCTTTCTGCATCTTTTGGAAATAAGGCAGGGCAAGAGTCAATAACTGAATGGCAATAGAGGCCGATATATACGGCATAATGCCCAGCGCAAAAATAGAGGCCCGGCTAAACGCGCCCCCCAGAAACGTATCGAGCAGGCCCAACATTCCCTGCGGACGCAAGTTCATGCGGTCCGGGTCAACGCCGGGAAGCACAATGTGCGTACCCAGCCGGAAGACCGTTATAAACAACAGCGTATTGAGGATGCGTGTCCGCAATTCGTCTATTGAAAATATATTTTTAATGGTCTCGATGAAACGGTTCATACAGCCGGTAATAGGTTAAAAGTTCGAGAGTACGGTTAACTAAAGAGATGAATCAAGCCCTAAAATTACGAAACTTTCATCGGTGCAACCCGAACTTACCACTATTTAATTTTGACAGAATTAAGCCGCTACAGGTTGGGCAGCTGCATAAATAGATACTACCGTCGCTTTTCCCCCTACTTTTTCAATCGCTTCTTTAGCGGCTGTCGAGAAGGCATGGGCCATTACTTCGACCGTAGAGGTCAGTTCACCCCGACTCAAAATCTTGATCCGGTCCTTACGGGTAGCCAGGCCATGATCCTGCAAAAAAGCCAGATCAAGTACAGTAGCATTCGTTGCTGTGATAATCTCCTGGAGGGTATCCAGGTTCAGGGGCTTGTATTCAACCCGGTTAATGTTATTGAAGCCAAATTTCGGAACGCGACGCTGTAAAGGCATCTGACCGCCTTCAAAACTTAGCTTGCGACTATAACCCGAACGGGATTGTGCGCCCTTATGGCCGCGTGTCGAAGTACCTCCTTTACCGGAACCCTGACCGCGACCGACTCGCTTGCGCTGTTTAACTGACCCCTTAGCCGGTCTTAAATTACTTAAGTTCATTGTCAGTGAATTTATTAAATGTTTTCGATCTTCACCAGGTGTTCCACTTTGCGGATCACCCCGGCAATCGCTTTATTATATTCCAGTTCGATGCTTCGGTTGATCTTACCTAAACCCAGCGACTGAATGGCCAGTTTCTGCGTCTTCGGACGCTTAATGGTGCTTCTGACCTGTGTAATTCGTACCTGTGCCATGTTTTATCTGTGGTTTATCCGTTAAACACTTTAGCCACTGATACCTGACGCTGGAAAGCTACCTGATGCGGCAACCGCATTTTCAGCAGGGCAGCAATCGTAGCTTTCACCACATTGTGAGGGTTCGAGGAGCCTTTCGATTTGGCCAGTACATCATGTACACCGGCACTCTCCAATACGGCACGCATGGCACCACCGGCAATAACGCCTGTACCCGGCGCAGCTGGCTTCAGCAGAATAAACCCACCACCAAACTTGCCCTCCATTTCGTGAGGAACTGTGCGCTTTAGCAGCGGCACCTGGAATAGGTTCTTCTTTGCATCTTCAACCCCTTTGGCAATAGCATCTGTTACTTCATTGGCTTTGCCAAGTCCGTAGCCAACCACACCGTTGCCGTCTCCGACAACTACAATGGCCGCGAAACTAAACCGGCGACCACCTTTCACTACTTTTGCTACCCGATTGATGGCGACAACGCGCTCTTTCAGGTCAGCCTCATTTACTTTTGACGGTCTTGCGTTCGATACCATGCCTTTAGAATTTGAGTCCACCCTCGCGAGCGGCATCAGCCAATGCTTTCACTTTACCGTGATATAAATACCCATTGCGGTCAAATACAGCAGCTACAATGTTTTGCTCCGTTGCCTTTTGAGCCAACCGCGCACCTACTTGCTTTGCTGTTTCGACCGTAAATCCTTTAACTTCCGATTTTACATCGGCCGACGAGGCAGCAGCCAGAGTTTTTCCCGCTTCATCATCAATTAGTTGGGCGTAAATCGCTTTATTTGAGCGAAACACCGTCAGCCGCGGACGTGCAGCCGTACCTGACACTTTGGTTCGGATGCTGTACTTAATCCGCTGTCTTCTTTCTTGCTTATTCGTTGCCATTGCTATTTGATGCCGACCAAATATGGGCGCAAATTTTGAGTTTGTGGTTTGTTGTCTGTGGTTCTATCGCCCCTGTACCGATGAATCGGATAAAGCCAATAACAAACCACAAACTGCAACCCAAATTATTTCTTGCTGGCTGACTTACCGGCCTTACGACGAACCTGCTCGCCCTGGAACCGAATGCCTTTGCCTTTGTAGGGTTCAACTTTACGCAGTGACCGAATTTTGGCCGCTACATCGCCGATGAGTTGCTTGTCGATTCCTTCAAGCGAAACGATAGGGTTTTTCCCTTTTTCTGTTACTGCCGATACTTTAATCTCGGTAGGTACAGCCACAAAAACGTTGTGCGAGTAACCCAGTGTCAGTTCCAGAATATTATTCGTAGCTACTGCTTTATACCCTACCCCAATAATTTCGAGGTTAATTTTATAGCCCGTGCTTACGCCCGTAACCATATTATTAACCAGCGAACGGTATAGACCGTGCAGCGCTTTGTGGCGTTTCTGCTCCGTTGGACGGGTCACTTTAATATGCCCATCTTCAACTGCCACAGTTATATCGCGGTCAATCGGCTGCGTCAAGGTTCCTTTCGGGCCTTTCACCGTCACCACGTTGTTGCTGTCAACGGCGAATGATACGCCGGCAGGAACGTCAATTACTTTTTTACCTATGCGTGACATAGTGCT
>JBBQUC010000411.1:0-4403 GCA_038212815.1 Cytophagales bacterium | reverse complement strand
GTGGTGCCGGATGGGCGGAATTCCCCCCGCATTTTCGATGTAGTTTGGTTCCGTGAGCAGTTTGAGTCGTCGGTGGTTGTGCATAAAATCGTCGGACTCGCGGGGAGCGTACCGCACTACATACACCTCTACCGAGTAGTTCTGCTGGTGGAGCATCCGGGCAATGGCCAGCCCGTCGCCCCCGTTGTTACCAAGGCCGCAAAACAGTTTTACGGGGAAAGTGGTTGAGAAATGCCCCACAAACCAGTCGGTAAATGCCTGCGCGGCCCGCTCCATGAGCGCGAGTGGAGCAATGGGTTCATGCTGGATAGTATAGCGGTCGAGGGCACGAATCTGATCGACGTGGAGTATTTTCATAGGGAGCTGTCTGTACTGCAAACGGGTAATTTTGCAAAACTATTTTCTAACTGCCAATAAGTTGCTATCTTTGCGGCTCAATTTGCAAAATCTTAGTAAAGCAATAGCTTACAGTCATGAGCGAGTTACTTAAATTAGTGGAAGCCGACAACGCCCAACGCCGGGCCGACCTTCCGGTTTTCCGCGCCGGCGACACGGTGAACGTTCACGTGAAAATTCGTGAAGGGAACAAAGAGCGTATTCAGATTTTTACCGGCACGGTAATCCAACGCCGGAACCCAAGCACCGGGGGCGAGACCTTCACCGTGCGTAAAGTATCGAACGGTATCGGCGTTGAACGTATCTTCCCGCTACTGTCTCCCAACATCGACAAAATTGATGTAGTGCGCCTGGGTAAAGTACGCCGGGCACGCTTGTTCTACCTGCGCGGTCGTCAGGGTAAAGCGGCTCGTGTAAAAGAGCGGATGCCCAAGCCTGTTGTGGCTGCCGTAGCTGCCTAAGGTTCCCGCCAACACCATCTGTCACAAAAAAAGCCGCCTGTAGAGGGCGGCTTTTTTTGTGGGGTACTAGTCAGTTCTACAAATAGGGCAATGCCAGCAGGCCACGTTTTATCTGCTCAATTTGTTTTCTTATATGTCATCCGTAGAAACTGCACTCGTCCGGCGCGGGGCAATACTGTCTCGACAACGGGTGGACCGTAGTGTACGTAGAACGCCTGACGTTGGGCCGGAGTCAGCAGGTCGGGGTAGAGGTTGATACCCGCAAACTGGTTAGTTCGCAGGTACTGATCCAGGAACTGCCAGTCGGCGGGGGTAAAGTCGTGGTCGGGGCGGAGCCGTAACGGCCAGCCGTCGCGCAGAAGCGGGCGGATTTGATCGGGGTGCAACCGCCCGAAATACTGCCCAACCACGGCTTTGTCGTGAAACCGCCGGAAGGTGAACACCGCGTTCTGCCGATGGTAGAATGGACAAAGCCCCTCGGCCTCCCCCACGCCATTAGCCCCAATGGTGCAGAACGGCCAATCCAGAATGGCGATGCCGGGTGTGTGCCGGATGGTGCGCATGTACGGCTCCACCGAGACGGCTAACCGGGTTGGGTGTACAAACGTCAGACTGCGGAAACCGTGGGTCCATTCGGCCAGCATCAGCAGCAACCCGACCCCCGCCAGTAGCCAACTCCAGCGTGCCGTGGGGAAGGGCACCTGAACGGCCAGTAGCATCAGCAAAACTGGATACACCATACTGGCCCGGCCACCATAGCGGTTGAAACTAAACCACGGGAAAATTTTTAGGGTGGGCAGCAACACCGGATGGTATAGCAGGCAGAGCACCAGCATGGCTACCAGCGGTAACCACAGCAGCACCCGCTGCCGAATAGCCCACAGCCCCGTACCTGCCAGTAAGGTAAGGTACAGGCCCGGACTCCCCTGCGCGTAACTTTCATAGACATCATGAAAATACCGCTGATACGGGATGGCGTAATTGTCCAGTCCCGGCAGGGTCGGAATCAGCAACCGCAGCGGGTGCGACCAGGCGGGCAACTCCGGCACTACGCCAAAATTGAACCCCAGCGCGTTGATACTGATTTGGAGCGTAAGGGGGAAATAAAGCCAGAAAGAAAGCACAATCAGGCCCGGCAGTCCCCATCCTATTCGGCTACCTGCTATAAACTGCCCCACCCGTGCAGGCCATTGGCTAAGGGTAGGAAACCGCTGGTAGAACAGCCAGAGCAATACGGGCGCGGTGAGTGTAGTGAACGCCAATGCGTAGCCCGCCACATACCCCAGTTCTAGGCCCAGCACATTGAGGTGCAGCCAGACCAGCAGCAGCCAGTACCGCAACGATACGGGACGGTTGTGGTAGACAGAATAAAGCAATCGATAAGTGGCTACTATACAGAGCGTTGTCCAGTGAATGACGCTCATGTTGAGGTGTACGGGGTATTTGTAGAGCGTATAAAAGTTGACGATAGATACGACCAACCCGGCCCAGAACGCCCGGCCCTCGCCAAACAAACCCCGCAGAAGCAGGTAGGTCCCCACTGCCCCCACCACCAGGCTATATACATAATAATATTGCAGAAATGGCCCCGGCCAGTTGCCATTCAGCCAGTAGCCCAGTGCGTACCAATAGTCGCGCTCAAACCCCCAGGGCAGAAACACCTGATTGGTGCCGTAGGGATAAAACGTTTGGTTATTCACCAGGTTGAGGTGCGGCCATGGCCAGAGGGTCAGGTTTTTAAACAGGTAATACCCCGCGTATTCGTACTGATCGGTATCGTCGCCATCGGAGAGGGGGTGTCCAAAATCCTGGATAATCAGCACTGATAACCCCGCCACCAATAGCGCGAGTAACAACGGGATGAGCCACGAACGAACACGAAAAGAAACGGGCATATAGCGCAGCAAGAGATGGGGTGTCACAAAAGTCGGCTGAAAGGGCTATTTTTGCAACCTGGCAGCAATCATTGTCCATTCCCATTGTGCTTTATTCACTAACAAATGGCAGACTACAACCACCGCGACACCGAACAGAAATGGCGTGAGTTCTGGGAAAAGAACCAGACTTACCGCACCCAAACCCCTACCGATAAACCGAAATACTACGTGATGGATATGTTTCCGTACCCCTCCGGGGCCGGGCTACACGTGGGCCATCCGCTGGGGTATATCGCGTCAGATATTGTGGCGCGGTATAAGCGGTTGCGGGGGTTCAATGTGCTGCACCCAATGGGGTTCGACTCGTTTGGGTTGCCTGCCGAGCAGTATGCCATTCAAACGGGGCAGCACCCGGCCATTACCACCGAAACCAACATTGCCCGGTATATCGAGCAACTGAAAAACATTGGGTTTAGCTACGACTGGAGTGCCGAAATCCGCACCTCCGACCCGGCTTATTACAAATGGACGCAGTGGATTTTTATGGAACTGTTCCGGTCGTGGTACAATAAAGACAGCGACTGCGCCGAACCCATCGAGACCCTGCTGGCTAAATTTGCCGACGGTGGCACGGCAGCCGCCAACGCTGTTTGCGCTGACGGGTTGCCCGCGTTTACGGCTGAGCAATGGCGAGCTAAATCCGAAGCAGAGCAGTATAAAATCACGCTGGACTACCGACTGACTTACTTGGCCGATGCTGTGGTGAATTTCTGCCCGGCTCTGGGCATGGTCTTGTCGAACGACGAGGTGAAAGATGGCGTATCGGAGCGGGGTGGTTACCCCGTAGAGCAGAAGTTGATGCGGCAGTGGATGATGCGGATCACCGCCTATGCCGACCGCCTGCTGACTGGCCTCGATACCATCGACTGGACCGAATCGCTGAAAGAGCAACAACGGAACTGGATTGGCAAGAGCGTAGGAGCAAGCGTAAAATTTCCGCTGCGAAGCAGCGGAAATTTTATCGAGGTATTCACTACCCGTGTCGATACCATTTATGGGGTAACGTTTATGGTACTGGCCCCGGAGCATGACCTGGTGCCAAGTCTCACCACGCCCGACCAGCAAGAGGCTGTCGATGCCTACATACAGGCGGCTAAACTCCGCTCAGAGCGCGACCGCATGGCCGATGCCAAAACAGTGTCGGGGGTGTTTACGGGTAGTTACTGCCTCAATCCGCTCAACAACGAACCTGTACCCATTTACCTGGCCGATTATGTGCTGGCGGGCTATGGTACCGGAGCGGTTATGGCTGTTCCGTCCGGCGATCAGCGCGACTATGCATTTGCCAGGCATTTTGGCTTGCCCATTATCCCCATACTGGATGCCCAAACGGGTGTCGACCAACAGGCTGACAACACCAAAGAGGGTCGCTACATCAATTCGGGTATCATCAATGGCCTGGCCTACAAAGAGGCTACAACCAAGCTGATTGCCTGGCTCGAAGAAAAAAATAGGGGTAGGGGAAAGATCAACTTCCGGCTGCGTGATGCTGTATTCAGTCGTCAGCGGTATTGGGGCGAACCTGTACCGGTCTATTTCAAACCCGACCCTTTGGTAGATGATGAAGTCCTGGCGTATTTAATCGACGAGCAGGATTTGCCGCTCGAAC
>JBBQUC010000410.1:0-4411 GCA_038212815.1 Cytophagales bacterium | reverse complement strand
GGGTCAGGACTGTCGCGCCCGGCAGAAGGGCTGGTTTGTACGGTAATCGAAGCCATCAACCGCGCACCGGCTACGGTAGTATCCGTCGATATTGCCAGCGGTCTCTACGCCGACCATCCCAATACGGAGGGCGATTCAATTATCGAACCCGATTATACCATTACTTTCCAATTACCCAAGCTAGCCCTGGTACTGCCCCGCGCCGGTCAGTATGTGGGAAACTGGCAAGTGCTGGACATTAAACTGCACCAGCGGTACATCGACTCGGCCCCGACCGACTATTATTACACCACCCCCGACGAGGCCCGCCTGCTGCTGCACAAGCGCGACCGGTACGCCCATAAAGGCTCTTTTGGCCACGCGCTGCTGCTGGCCGGGAGCTACGGCAAAATGGGGGCGGCTGTGCTGGCGGCCCGCGCCTGCCTGCGGTCGGGGGTGGGGTTGCTCACGGTCGAGGTGCCCCGTGCAGGCTACGGGGTTATTCAAACCGCCGTACCCGAAGCCATGTGCCGTCCCGATGGGCATCAGTACGTGCTGACGGGCCAAACAGAGGTGGACGGCCCCAGTCCGGCTGAGTATGCCGCTGTAGGCGTGGGGCCGGGCATTGGGCAGTCGCCCGAAACGCTCGACATGCTCCGCAACCTGCTCAGAGTGGTCAAAAAACCAATGGTAGTGGATGCCGATGCCTTGAATCTGCTGGCCCAAAACCGGGATCTGCTGGCCCTATTACCCCAAAACAGCATTCTAACCCCCCACCCAAAAGAGTTTGAGCGGCTCACGCAACGCTGGGCCGATGATTACGATAAACTGGAACTCCTGCGCGATTTTGCCCGTCGGTACCGGGTGTTAGTGGTGCTGAAAGGTGCCCACACCGCCATTGCCACCCCTACCGGCGACGTTCATTTCAACTCCAGTGGCAATCCTGGGCTGAGTACAGGCGGCACCGGCGATGTGCTGACGGGGGTGTTGACGGCCCTGCTGGCACAAGGATACGACCCTATTGAAGCAGCAGTGCTGGGCGTATATATGCACGGACTAGCAGGCGACCGGGCTGCCGGGGAGCGGGGACAAATTGGCCTGATGGCCTCCGATATAGCCGATGCCCTACGCTGGGATTAGCTCAACAGCTACCAGATTAGCGTACTGGGTTCCTCATATATGGGGAATTTATTCTACACCCTGCTTAGACCCTCTTCCTGCGGGCATACCACTTACTAACAATTGGTTACCGCTTACTTAAAGGCCAGTAATGACTGATTAAGGGCAACCCACGCCTGGCTCTTTAAAAAAGGGTTTTTGTAGCTTATCCCTGCCTGAAAACAAATAACGATTTCAGATCGGCATCACTTTTGTACTATCTCCTGTAGCCTTTACTAGAAAAAAACGCATGGGAAATGTAGCACAACGGACGTGGCGAGCAAGCCGTCCAGTACAGAAAGTCCGGGTTGAGTTCGATCAAACGATAGCTTTAGGTGGCGTAACAGTGGCCCTGTTCTCGTACATCATCTATCATTTTGTTTATCCACTGGTTGCCAAGGGACTCCTCTTCTAGCTAACTACTTACGTATTTACTAGCCACGCCAGAAGAAACAACCAGCAGGCTCGACCCATACGCCCTGTTGAGCCTGTTGTAACTGAAAATTACTTTAGTATCTGATAGGTCAGAAAAGCAGCCCCATACGCCAGCACTGTCATATAGACTAATTGCACAGCAGGCCAGGTCCAGCTTTTGGTTTCGCGTTGGGTGGTGGCCAGGGTGCTCATGCACATCATGGCAAAGACGTAGAATACCAGCAGCGACCACGCCAGGGCCGGGGTGTACATCGGCCCGCCCGTGGCCGGGTTTCGTTCCTGCCGGAGTCGCTCCCGGATGGTGGTAGTGGCCAGTTCGTCGCCGTTGCCAATGCTATAGATGGTGGACATAGTGCCAACAAATACCTCACGGGCCGCGAAAGAACTGAGTAGGGCAATCCCAATTTTCCAGTCGTAGCCCAGGGGTTTGATAACCGGTTCGATAAAATGCCCGAAATGCCCGGCAAAGGAGGCCTCCAGTCGTTCAGATGCCACTTGATTGGCTATAGTCAGAGCAGATCGGGTACCCGCCGACTTACGCACTCTTGTTTCGGCCTCCTGCATGGCATTGCCCGGGCCGTAACTGGCCAGCACCCAGAGCACAATAGAAATGGCCACAATGACCCGCCCCGCTTCAAACACAAACGAGCGCACGCTCTCCCAGACCGATAGCCCAACGTGATTCCAGCGGGGCAGTTTAAAGGTGGGCAATTCCATGATAAAAAAGCTGCGCTCTTTAGTGCGGAGTAGAAGTTTCAGCACATAGGCAGCGGTTAAGGCACTCAATAGCCCCAGCAGATACAAACTCATCAGGGCAAGCCCCTGTAGGTTCAGCAGACCCAGTACGCGCTGATCGGGCACTACCAGTGCAATCAGAATGGTGTAAATAGGAAGCCGCGCCGAGCAACTCATCAGGGGGGTGACCAGAATAGTAATGAGCCGGTCGCGCCGGGTGCCAATGCTGCGGGTAGCCATGATGGCTGGCACCGCACAGGCCACCCCCGAAATCAGTGGCACCACACTCCGGCCATTCAGCCCAAACTTGCGCATTATGCGATCCATAATCACCATTACCCGCGACATATAGCCCGACTCTTCCAGCAGGGCTATCAGGGTGAACAGCAGGGCAATGGGTGGAATGAACATCAGCACTCCCCCAATACCCGCCAGTATGCCATCGGTCAGCAGGTCGGTGAGAGGACCAGCGGGGAGGGTTTGTTTCAACTGGCTGTTTAACCAGGTCACGCCCGCGTCGATGGCATCGATGAAGGGTTGCGCCCAGGCAAAAATGGCCTGAAATAGCAACAATAAGATCACTGAAAAAATAGCATATCCCCCCACCGGATGCAGCAATACGCGGTCAATTTTCTGGCTCCAGGTAGGCTGCCCAATGGGTCGCTGATCCGTTACGGCTTCAGAAACGATGACGGCAATGCGCTTGTACCTGGTAATGGTTTCATTGGCCTGAAAGGTCATCTCATTGAACTGATACCGGGCAATCAGCGCGTCTAAGCCCTGCCGCTGCGGGCGATTCAGGAAAGAAAGGCCATCGTGCTGAATGAGGTATTGAAGAGCCAGGTAATTATTCTGTAGTCCATACTGGGCTTTGGTAACGGCAATCAAATCAGGCGCATCTTCGGCGGGGTCGAAGAAGAGTTTACCGGGCAGGGTTGGCTCGGTCAGTTGGCCCTGCACCGCTTTTTTGAGGGCATCCAGCCCTTCGCCCGTACGGGCATTCAACCGTACTACCGGCACCCCCAGTCGCATGGCCAGCCGCACGGCATTCACCTCTTTGGCCTGCTTACGCGCCACATCGAGCATATTCAGGGCCAGCACCGTGGGTACACCCAGGTCGGCTACTTGCGTAAACAGGAGCAGATTACGGTGCAGATTCGACGCGTCGATCACCACAATGGCTACATCAGGATAATCGGCGTGGGCCGGATTGGCCAGAATATCGGTGACGAGTTGCTCGTCCAGCGACTTGGGATAAATGGAATAAACACCAGGGAGGTCAATAACCGTAGTGGTTGTCTGCGGGTTGAGGAGCCAGGATCCCAATTTTTTATCGACAGTAACTCCCGGGAAGTTGCCGGTTTTCTGGCGCAGGCCGGTCAGTTGATTAAAGAGCGACGATTTACCGGCGTTTGGGTTACCAACAAGGGCAATTATGGGCGCATGCACTGAAAACTATTCAACAAGTATAGTGGCGGCTTCGGCTTTTCGCATCGAAAGGCAATAACCGGATACATTTAGGCAGATAGGGTCACCAAGGGGAGCTTTGCAATGGAGGCAGATTTCGGCACCGGGCAAACACCCCATTTCGAGGAGCTTCAGCGACATGTGCTGGTCATTGAATGCCCTTATCTTAGCGATTTCGCCCACTTTCAAATCGGCAACGCTGCGCTTGCTCATGGTGGTTGGGTAGTCTGTCAATTTAGACTTATTACAAACTAACGCAACATTACGGCAGAAAGTTGATGGATGCAACACAAATGCTCAGATTTTTAGGGCTGACTGGCTCACCATCCCAAAATATCCCAGCCAAACCGCAGGATAGTAGCCGCTATAACCCCCAGAAAAAAAACGCGGATAAACTGATTCCCTTTCAGTATGGCCAGTCTGGCCCCTAGAAATGCTCCCGTCAGGTTAGCCATAGCCATTGGCAGGGCCAGGTTGTACAAAATCCGGTTCTGCTGGGCAAATACCCATACACTGGCCAGATTGGTAGCGGCATTGACCAGTTTGGCGTAGGCACTGGCCCGCAGAAAATCGAACCCAACAAGGGCAATAAACCCCATCACCAGAAAACTCCCGGTGCCTGGCCCAAAAAAACCAT
>JBBQUC010000409.1:0-4412 GCA_038212815.1 Cytophagales bacterium | reverse complement strand
CCACAAAGTGAATGGCGCACCCACCTCCTTTGGCCAGGTGTAATGTCAGTGTCGACTGAGCAGTTACTGTCTGTCTTTCAATTATATACGCTTTGGGGTTGGTTTGCCAGTCGGCATTGGCGGCATCGCGGTAAATGGTGGCTGTGTACGTTTTGCCAGGAGCCAGAAAGTCTAGAGGAAGCGGTAAGTACCGGCTTGTCTCGTCGGTGATGGCTCCGGCAAACCAGCTACCACTACCTTTCGCTTTGCGGGCAATCAGCACATAATCGCCCGGCTCGGCAGCAATCACTTTTGTATCCTCCCAATCGACGGGTACATCGCGGATAAACTGAAAGGCATCCAGGTGTTTGTCGTAATTCTCCGGCAGGTCAGCGGCCATTTGCAGGGGACTATACAGGGTAATATATAAGGCCAGTTGTTTGGCTAGAGTGGTGCGAACGCGCTGGGTACGGGTGCTATCGAATTGATTGAGCCGGAAGCGAAACAGGCCGGGGGTAAAATCCATTGGGCCACCCAACAGCCGGGTAAAGGGCAAGATAGTGGTGTGTTCGGGCGTAATGCCGAGCGTGGGCGCGTTGTTGAACTCCGAGCCACGAGCTGCTTCGCTAGCCATCCAGTTGGGGTAGGTTCGGTGCAGACCCGTGGGATGTGCCGATTCGTGCGAATCGACCATGAGTTTGTACTGCCCCGTTTTTTCGGCCACACGCTGATAATGGTTCACCATCCATTGCCCGTCATGGTGTTCGCCACGCGGGATAATCCGGCCAACATACCCTGTTTTGAGGGTATTGATGCCCACTTTTTGCATGTACTGATAGGCGGCATCCATGCGCCGTTCGTAATTGGTAACCGAGCCGGAGGTTTCATGGTGCATAATGAGCCGCACCCCCCGTTGCCGGGCATACTGGGTTAGCGAGTCGATGTGGTAGTCGGGGTAGGGGGTTACAAAATCGAAGACCTCTTCTTTCCAGTTGCCAAACCAGTCTTCCCAACCTACATTCCAGCCTTCGACCAGTACCCCGTCGAAGCCGTATTTGGCAGCAAAATCAATGTACTTCTTCACGTTTTGGGTGTTGGCTCCGTGCTTACCGCTGGCTTTCTCCCAAGTGGCTTTGCCAACGTGCATTTCCCACCACATGCCAATAAACTTCTGCGGCTTAATCCACGATACATCGGTGAGTTTGGTCGGTTCGTTGAGGTTCAGAATCAGCTTAGAAGCCAGAATATCCGTCGCCTTATCGCTGATAATCAGGGTGCGCCAGGGGGTTTGTGCCGGGCATTGCAGGTAGGCTTTATTCCCCACCGCATCAGGGGTCAATTGCGCCGTTAAGGTGCGTGTCGCTTTGTTGAGCCGTAAGTGCATCACCGGATAGTTCACCAGAGCAGCCTCGTATAGGCTGATATACAAGCCACTAGCCGTCTTGAACAACAACGGCACCTGCACTGCAGCGGGGCCAGCGAGCGACTGTAACGCAATGTCTTTTTCTTTTGCAGCCGCTTGGAGAGGAGCCACTTCGCTGAGTCGGGTTGTATTATACAGATACTCATTAGAATCGTAATCGCCCGGCATCCAGAACGTTTTGTGGTCGGCAGACAGGGTAAACCGGGTTAGCTCGTCGGCTACGATGAAGTGGTTGAGGGTTGATTGCTGTGGAAACTCGTACCGAAACCCAACGCCATCGTCGAACAGGCGGAAACGCACCCGCAGCCGGATTTTAGAACTGCCCTTGTCCTGCACGGTCAGGCTTAACTCCCGGTAATGATTTCGTATCTGACTCGTCTCGCCCCAAACGGGTTGCCAGGTTTCGTCGGTTACCGAAGAGTCGGCGGCAACAAAGGTGAATTGGGTGAGCGACACCTTCGGCTTGCTGAGAGTGAACCCCAGCCCCGACGGTTCGATGACAGGTTTGCCCTTGTAGGTAATCTGGTAGGTGAGTACCCCTGCCGGTGACAGGCGGGCTGTCAGCATCAGGGCGCGATTGGGCGAGGTGGCTGAAATAACCCGTTGGGCATAACCGTCAATGCAGCCTGTACCAACAAGGAGTGCAAAAAGCAGGGATTTAAGCATGAGCAAACAGGAGCAAAGGTTAGAGCCAGTTTTTACGCCGGAAAATCCAGACCGTCAGGGCCGAGGACAAGACCATCATAGCGAGGGCAAAGATATAGCCGTATTTCCAGTGTACTTCCGGCATCTCATCGAAATTCATGCCCCAGATACTAGCCAGCAGGGTAGGTGGTAAAAAAACCAGCGATACCACCGTGAATATCTTTACGACCCGGTTTTGCTCCAGGTCGATCAGACCGAGGTAGGTGTTTTGCAAAAACTCCAGCCGCTCAAAAATGAAATTGGTATGGTCGATGAGCGAGTTGATGTCTTTTATAAGCGTTCGGAGCCGCCCCTGCTCATCGGGGGTAAACCAGCCATCGGAGCGAATCATGGACGAGATTACCCGTTGTTTATCCACCACATTCTCCCGAATCGACATGGTTAACTCCTGGTAGTCGTTGATATTTAACAGCATTTCGCGGTCGAGGGAAGCATCCAAATCCAGCAGGCGGTTAATGGCTTTTACCTCGCCCGATACCAGTTCGATCAGGTCGGCATCGTAGTCGATCCGCGACTCGAAAATAGAAATCAGAATCTGACCGCCATCGCTGAATACTGCCCGCTTCGATTTGATTTTCCGCACCGTATCGGCAAATGATTTCAGGTCGGCACTGCGGTAGGTAAACAGCGTATCGTCTTTCAGCAGAAAACTGACGGGTACATTCACATACCGTTGGTCTTTGTCGGGGGTCAGAAAATTAGTATTGGCAATCAGATAGTCGTCTTCTTCAATATAGCGTGAACTGCTCTCAATTTCGGCCTGTTCCTGCTGACTCTGAAAATCCACATCGAATTTTTCTTCCACGCTCTTGATTTCGGCGGGCGTGGCATTCTGCAAATCGACCCATAGTGTGCGTTCGGTGTCTTTAAACGAATCCATATCGCGGACTTTACGCACGGCGGTTTCGTCTTGCTGATAAATGCGGATCATAGCGTTGTGGCTGGTTTAAAGAAGTCCGGCGAGCGGCAAAGTTCTAAAACTTTACCGAGGTTTCGCTAGTAACGCGCGAAATGAAGCCACCTGTTCATAGAATTCTGCAACTTTGCGGGATGCTGACTGTAGATAACTTTATAGAACGGCTCTCCCTGAATTTGATCAAAAAAGGGGTAAACAAGTCAGTACGCGCCCAGAATACAATAAATTGGCGCAGATGATTCTGAAAGTAAAGAATGAGATTGCACAGCCACTCAGCAATGGATGCCCTGGTTGCCAGGCTACGCGCAGACAACCCCCGTAAACCCGCTTTTTTAGGCGAACTACACGCCATTTACCGGAAAGAACAGAAGTAAGTAGACAGGCCAGCGATAAAATCAAGCGTTTTAGTCCTCGGGGTAGGGGATATAAATAAACTCGGCAAAGTCGCTGTTGATCACAAATAGGCAGCAGTACTCGTCGGTGTTTTTGTCGTTTTTTTGCCAGTGGTGTGGTTGCAGCGCAGCCCGTTTTTCAGGGGTAATAGATTAACTATTACTCAACGCTTTCTAATTCATAGTGTAATAACAGCAGATCGTCACTCGATAAAGTACATATAGATAGCGTTCTGCCTTTCCGGTCTGCAAACTCAACTTCGTACACATTTTCTGCCAGTAGCTCTACCACAGTGCCAACCTGACCTACCAGCAAATGCGCTTCAGGAATATCTTTAAGTAAAGCGACTACGTCTAAAATGGCTAAGTTTCTCATTTGATTAGCATATATAACAACTGGTTAGACGAGGGTAATTATGATTGGTCAAAATAATCCAGGACGTTCTAATTACCACTGAATACCCCTGATGGGTTATTGAAAAATCAACTGTATATCGCTGTCCATATTGGTCAGCACGGGTCATTTGAGCTTCATGTATAATGACTGCTTCTTCAATTTGTCGCTTTAACCAATCTCCATCCTTTGCCGTGATTCCAAGCAAAGTCTTAAATAAATAAGCTTTATCCTTTCCCACTGGATGGTCTTCATTCAGACAGTATCCTGCTAATTTTTCATCCGGTATAACTACTAAATCAGCATTGGGCAGTAGCATAGCTTCTCAATCTTCCGGGTAGGGGATATAAATAAACCCGGCAAAGTCGCTGTTGACTACAAACAAGCAGCAGTACTCGTCAGCGTTTTTGTAGTTTTCTTTGAAGAGTTCGACTGATTCAGGGCCGATGAGGTTGCGTTGAATAAACTCGTCCAGGTAGCTAGCACTATAATTCCAGTCGTTGGCGAGTTCGGTTTTGCCAATGAGCAGTTGGCCCAGCGGCATGTCGGTGCGGGAGGTAACAAACACCGGGAAGTCGGAGAAACCCCGTTTGCGGATTTGAT
>JBBQUC010000408.1:0-4422 GCA_038212815.1 Cytophagales bacterium | reverse complement strand
TGCCTCAAAAAAACCCGATAGCTGATCAGCATCGCCCCGATATTCGCGTACGTTAATAAACTGACTGGTGCCACCCAGCCGGTTATTAATAATAAAATGACGCACTTGCTGCGCCTTTATGGCCCGAATATCATTGGCCGCCACGCGCACATCAATCTCGTTCGCCCGCATATCGAGCCGAACCGGAATACCGGCCAGCGAGTCGGTGGTACCCGCAATCTTCCCGTAAAACTTCACGTTGGCTGCCTGCCAGGTAGTATCCATATAGGTGTCCCCCAGCACTTGACCGGATTCTCCCGGAATGCCAAATAAAGTGCCATTCGAGGGAATGGCGAGGCCACTGAAATTGATGCGGTCGCGGGTGGTCTGGGTGAATGTAGTGCCTTGAGCAACTACTAGCGTGGAAGTGCACAGCAGGTAGGCAAGAATGGGTAGTTTAGCCATATAGGGCAGTAAGTGTATAAGTAGTTATTCCTCAAAAATAAGGAAAATCTCCAAAACACCAACCCCTGCCCTGTGTAGCCGGGCCACCGAATACTTAGCCAAAGAGCCGGGCTACACCAAACGCGGCCGCAGCTGCCAAAGCACCGATCAGCATCACTTTAATGGCCCCAGCTACGGGCGGTTGCCCAGTTACTTTACTTTTGAAATACCCAAAAACAAACAGACAAACCAGCGTAACACAACATGAGTATAGGAGAGCCTCGTGGGGTTTACTAATCAAAAAATAAGGAGCCAAAGGCACCAGGCCACCCACCACATACGATACCCCAATGGTCAACGCACTCTTCGTGGCCCGGTTTGGGTCGGGTTCGTCGAGGCCCAACTCATACTTCATCATAAAGTCCACCCACTTGGTTTTGTCTTTCGACAACTCGTCGGCAACAACTGTTTGCAAAGCGGGTGAGAGGCCCATGTCGGCAAACGCCTGCCGTACCTCTTCTTTTTCGCGCTCCGGCACGGTTTCCACTTCCGCAATCTCCCGCCGTCGCTCCGATTCATAATGATCGGCTTCGGTGCGGCCCGCCAGGTATCCCCCTAATCCCATCGCTATCGACCCGGCAACAATCTCTGCAATACCCGCCGTTACCACCAGGGTCGAACTGGCAACGGCTCCGCTCAACCCCGCTGCCAGCGCGAATGGAACCGTTAGCCCATCGGCCATGCCAATCACAATATCGGAGATCGTGGCCGAACTGCGCAGGTGCTGTTCTTGATGCGTGGTATGCGGGTGGTTGTGTTCTGTATCGACCATGACACGGTAGTTTGCGCGTAAAGATGGGTAAACCAATTACGGTATGTGTAGCCGAAACTGCCACACCTGTTTGTCTAGTGCATAGCTAAGGTTCTGAATATACTATAACACGGCTAACCCCTGTATCAACCCTAAGGTTTATGATACAGGGGTTAGCCGTAACAATTTAGAACTAATCTAATGCAACAAGTGGCTCAGTTACGACTGGGAGATAGTCAGCGTATTACCCGATTGGGGCACTTCTACCGCATGGCACCGGCAGCTTGCATAAGGCCACTGGTTAACTTGGCCAGCGCATTATCTTCGCCCACGCTGCCGGGGAAAATAATGTAAGGCATGTTGGGAAAACGGCTCTCGGCTCCCATGCGCCAGACGGGTACACCGGGTAGTGCTTGCCCCACCACCGTAGCCCGCCGAATCTGGAGCGCATCAGTGGCAATGTCGCTGGAGGTAATGCCCCCTTTGGCAATAAGAAAAGCGGGAGTAACTGTCAGGCGGCTAACGATGGTGACCAATGCTGATGATACCAACTGCTCAATTTGCCGACTGCGTTCAGCATCAGGGTCAGTGATTAGCTCGCGGCTAGTGTAGAGAACCACAGTTTTGCCTTCGCGCAGGCGGCTGTTCACGGCAAAAACCGCCGAGCGGATTTCGCGGGCTTGAAAGGCATCGTCGAGGAGGGTGGCTACATCCACTTCAACGGGGCGGACATTAGGGAGTTCGAGCAGGTGGCTGAGCTGAGCCGTGGTTTTTGGGACGTGCGAGCCTACTACGACTAAGCCGCCGGTATCACCAGATTTTATCATTTGTTTATGGGCTAGAACCGGCTGTGCCGGTATTGTTAAATACGCTTGCACAAAAGATGAGGCTGTATAATACAGCAATCGCAACCCCACAGCCTCGGCCCGTCGGCATCCCTCAGCCACCACTTTAACGTCAGAAAAGTAAGTGGCATTGCCAATGCAAACGGGGTAATTTTTTTGTAATTTTTCGCACACTCGATCAGGCCCACCCGTCCGAATATCATCCAGCGAGATAGACCCCACTGATTGGGCCGATAGGCTATAATGGGTCTTTTCGGCAACCCAGTCTTTCAGGTTCGACGACCGGTACGGAAAATCGGGATCATGGGCAAAGGGAGTTTCGGCAATAGGGGTTAGCTGATCGGTGTCTGCTGCCTGAACGTAATGAATATCGTCCATGGTCAGGTGTCCGGCATGGTCCAGAAAAGGGAGAAACACCCAGCGGTTAAAGGTATATCCCATGCCCGCTTCAACGGCCCGCATCTCGACTGGAAAATGGCCGCGCAGGGTAGAGTCACCCCGTAACATCAGTCGGAACCGCCGACTTGTTTGCCGCGATGCCTCATTTAGATTGCGGACAACCGTTAGCGTACGTTCATAAGCCCCCAATTCGGATAGACTGCGGGTATTGGTCAGGATAAAGAAAACTTGCTCATACGTTTCAAACTGGCTAATTAGCTCGGCCACCGACCATACCGTTAGTACACTGACATCATGTACCGTTTGAGTACCGCTAGGGTCATCGTCCAGTACTACCGTTAGGAGTTGATCGGTGCCATACGTAGGAGAGGGCCAGTCAGCCCAATCGGAGGTCAACATAAGTGCGAGGCTGTTTGAGCAACGAAATCAAGTTTGGCTAGATGAAGCCTACTTAATTCATAGTGCAATAAACAGAATCTGCCTTTATACTTTCGGGAATGCCTTATTTAGGGACGTGATTATTTATCATCCGGTTACTTCTGATAGATGAAGACGCTAGTATCGCCCTGGCGGACAAACAGCGAGACGCGGAGAACAGGGAGAGACATAGAGTAAAGTCAGCGTTAATGCGTGGTTATGTAACGGATCAACAGCAGAAATAAGACGACCAGGAGCAAGGCCACAACCTTCGTCCGGGAGTACGATAGCAGATTCAATACAAACAGCAAAAATACGACCAGCCCTTTTATGGCTGTTTCCATATCTCCACCCCCGGCATCAGTATATGGGTTTGATTGTTGCAGTATATACCACAAAACAAATGCGCCGTAAACGCTGATGAGCACCCAGTTGATGCCAGTATATGATTTTGAAAAAGACATACTGAGTGCCGTTAAGCAGTAGGCTTGACAGGTTACGGAAAGCGGGGGAATTTGCTGAAGTCGGGAGTGCGTTTTTCCAGGAATGCATCTTTGCCTTCTTTAGCTTCTTCAGACAGGTAATAGAGCAGGGTAGCATCGCCCGCGAGTTGCTGGATACCGGCCTGCCCATCGAGTTCTGCATTGAACGAAGCTTTCAGCATGCGCAGGGCAAGGGGGCTTTTTTCGAGCATTTTCTGGCACCAGGCTACGGTAGTTTCTTCCAGTAGCTCCAGCGGCACAACCTTGTTTACCAACCCCATGTCGAGGGCTTCCTGCGCGTTGTACTGATCGCAGAGAAACCAGATTTCGCGGGCTTTTTTCTGACCCACCACCCGAGCCAGATACGACGCGCCAAACCCTCCATCGAAGGAGCCAACTTTAGGCCCGGTTTGCCCAAAACGGGCGTTTTCTGCGGCAATGCTTAGGTCGCAAACCACGTGCAGAACGTGGCCACCGCCAATGGCCCAGCCCGCCACCATGGCTACTACTGGCTTCGGAATTCGCCGAATTTGGAGTTGGAGATCCAACACGTTCAGCCGCGGTACTTTGTCTTCGCCCACGTAGCCGCCATGTCCCCGCACCGATTGGTCGCCCCCGCTGCAAAAGGCCTTACCGCCCTCGCCGGTCAGAATCACCACGCCTACCCGCTCGTCCTGCCGGGCCAATTCCATGGCCTCGCTCATTTCGCGCACGGTCAGGGGTGTAAATGCGTTGTGTTTTTCGGGGCGGTTAATACTGATCTTGGCAATGCCCTCAAAATAAGTGTACTTAATTTCTTGATACTCGCGGATGGTTTCCCAGGGGAGGTTGCTTGTCATAAGTTAGTAAAAGAGTGCCACAACGGGCGTTGAAAGAGTGCCGCAACGGACGGTAAGAGAGTGAATGAAGAAATGAGTAGAAGTTTGGTGCCTTTTAGAGGGATAGCCCATCCTACTCAATCACTCATTTACTAATTCGCTCATTGATTCATGATACCGCACATCCCACGTATGGTCGGCGAGCATTTTTACAGTGGCAATGCACC
>JBBQUC010000407.1:0-4430 GCA_038212815.1 Cytophagales bacterium | reverse complement strand
ATGCCTGCCCATACGCTCTCGCGGGTGATTAACGATGGCTTTGGCAAAAATTTCTTCGATTTCATCAACACCTATCGGATCGAGGAGTTTAAACGCCGGGCCGACGACCCCCGTTATAAACACTTCACCCTGCTAGGCATTGCTTACGAAGTGGGCTTCAACTCAAAGTCGGCCTTTAATCGGTCGTTTAAGAAAATCACCGGCCAAACACCCCGCGAGTACTTCAACCTGGCTCAGGAACTGGTAGAGTGAGTAATAACTTTAAAACTTTGTCCCACTTTCCGAAAATGGCCCCTCTTTTTGCCGCTATGCTGTTCATTAGCAGGCTGATACAATAATTTCTGCCTAAAGTCTTGCAATAGAGGAAGTGGGACGAATACCTTGCTGCATACTGGTACTTTTGCGGTATAAAGTTGAACGATTATGGCCTTTTGGGGCTGCATTGCTTCAGCATAAACCTATACTGTAACACTATGCAAAAACTTCTTCGTCACTATCTCGTGGCGTTTGGGCTGCTCCTGACCGGAGTAGTCGCCACTGCCCAGACGCGTGTGCTCACCGGCACGGTTAGAGAGCCAAACGGATCTACCCTGCCGGGGGTAAGTATCGTGGTGAAAGGCTCCACTACCGGCACGCAGACTGATGGAAATGGAGCCTACAAACTCAGTGTACTGCCCAACGCCACGCTGACGTTCAGTTTCATCGGCAAAACCTCGCAGGATGTCGCTACTGGCAATCGCACCACGCTTGATGTTACCTTAGTTGACGACACCAAATCCTTGCAGGAAGTGGTGGTGGTTGGCTACGGCACGCAGCGCAAGAAAGACCTCACTGGAGCTATTGCATCGGTCTCGTCCGAAGATTTCCAGAAGGGCAACATTGTGAACCCCGAGCAACTCATAGCCGGTAAAATTGCCGGGGTCCAGATCACCTCCGGGGGCGGTGCTCCGGGCGCGGGCAGTACCATTCGCATCCGGGGTGGCTCGTCGCTCAACGCCAACAACGACCCGTTGATCGTGATTGACGGGGTGGCGTTGGATAATACCGGGATTTCGGGTGCTCCGAACCCGCTGAGTTTCATCAACCCGCAGGACATTGAAACGTTTACAGTGCTGAAAGATGCGTCGGCAACGGCCATTTACGGCTCGCGGGCCTCGAACGGGGTTATTCTTATCACCACCAAAAAAGGCCGCGCCAACAGCGACCTGCGCGTGAGTGTCAGCACACTGGCTTCCATCTCAACCCCGAATCGGTATATTCAGACGCTGGGGGCCGATGAGTTCAGAACGCTGATTGGGCAGATTGGCACGGCTGACCAGAAAAAACAACTCGGTGCCGCCAATACTGACTGGCAAAAGCAAATCTTTCAGAACTCATTAAGTCTTGATAACAACGTGAGCGTGACAGGTGCTATCGCTAAAGTCCTGCCTTTCCGGGCTTCAGTTGGGTATAACACGCAGAATGGTATCCTGAAAACGTCGAATTTCGACCGCACCTCACTGTCGCTTGGCCTGTCGCCCAAGTTTCTGAAAAATAGCCTGTCGGTTGACCTGAACGTAAAAACCTCGTTTATCGGCAACCGCTTTGCCGATCAGGGAGCCATTGGCGCGGCTGCAACCTTCGCCCCCACACAACCTGTTTATTCGGGCAACGATAAGTACGGCGGTTATTTTGAGTGGGTTGACCCGGCTACTCAAAAGCCAAATACGCTGGCGACCAAAAATCCGCTCGGTTTGCTGGAGCAGCGCACCGACAAAAGCACCGTTAGCCGAACCATCGGCAACGTAGTGCTGGATTATAAACTACCCTGGGTGCCGGGACTGCGGGCAAACCTGAACGTAGGCTTAGATGCGTCGTCGGGCAGTGGCACTATTTTCGTGCCGGCCACAGCGGGTGCCGCCTTTACACGGGGCGGGGTCAACAACCAGTATTCGCAGACCAAGACCAACACCACTGCCGAGTTTTACCTGAACTATGTGCGCGACCTGCGTGCTTTGCAGAGCCGGGTGGATATAACGGGCGGGTATGCCTACCAGGATTTCCGGCGCAAAAGCCCTGCTTATCCTGACCTGCGTGCCGATAACACGGTGGTCAGTCCGGCGGGGGTTGATTTTGAAACCCAAAACCGGCTGGTGTCTTTCTTTGGTCGGGCCAACTATTCCTTCCGCGACCGCTATGTGCTCACCGGAACCCTGCGCTACGACGGCTCGTCGCGGTTTTCGCCCACCAATCGCTGGGGTCTGTTCCCCTCGATGGCGGCTGCCTGGAACATCAAGGAAGAAGGTTTTCTGCGGAACGTGAAGGCAATTTCGGCCCTCAAAATTCGCGTGGGTTATGGCGTAACGGGGCAGCAGGACGTTGGTAGCGATTACCCCTACATTGCCCGCTACACCCCCTCTGATCTCACCTCGCAATATCAGTTTGGCAACACCTTCTACCGCACCTACCGGCCTGAGGGCTACGATGCCAATATCAAATGGGAATCTACCACGACCAAAAACCTGGGCCTGGATTATGCGTTTGCAAACGGGCGGATTTCGGGCAGCATCGAACTGTATCAGAAAAACACCAAAGACCTCCTGGCGGTCATTCCGGTACCGGCCGGGTCTAATCTCACCAACCAGATTCTCACCAACGTAGGGTCGTTGGAAAACAAAGGCGTGGAATTTTCGATCAACGCCAACCCCGTGCGGACAACGGATTTTAACCTCGATCTGGGCTTTAACATCACCTACAACCAGAACACCATCACCAACCTGACCAAAGTGCCCACGCCGAATGATCCGGGGGTATTGGTGGGTCGTATTTCGGGAGGTGTGGGTAACACTGTTCAGATTCAGACGGTTGGCTATCCTACCTACGCCTATTACGTGTATCGGCAGGTGTATGATGCCGCTGGCAAACCGCTGGAGGGCGTGTATGAAGACCGGCCTAACCCCGAAGGCGTGGCCGATGGCAAAATCACCATTGAAGACCGTTATCGCTACAAGTCGGCCAACCCGAATGTGTTTCTGGGCTTTACGGCTCAGGCCAGCTACAAACGCTGGAACGCCGGGTTTGTGCTGCGGAGCAATATCGGCAACTACGTGTATAACAACATCCGGTCGAACTTCGGTGCGTTGCGCGGCATTACCAACTCAACGGGTTATCTCTCCAACGTGTTGCCGGATGCAGTTTATACCGGATTCAAAAACAACCAGTATTTCTCGGACTATTACTTAGAGAATGCGTCGTTTCTGCGAATGGACAACATCAACCTGAGCTACAGCCTTGGTAAACCCGGCAAGCGGGCCAATCTGCGGATTACGGCCAGTATGCAGAATGCGTTTGTGATTACCAAATACACGGGTATCGACCCTGAAATTCAGGGTGGTATCGATAATAATTTTTACCCCCGGCCACGCATCAGTTCGCTTGGCTTAAATCTGGACTTCTGATATGAAACGGACTCTTATTCTTTTGGTCGGCCTGCTGGTGGCAGTGTCGGCCTGCGTCAGCGACCTCGAACTAAAACCCCTGACCGGCACCACAGCGGCAACGGTGTATAACGATCCGGCCAACTACAAAGCCGTGCTGGCCAAACTCTACGCCGGTATGGCCGTAAGCGGCCAAAGCGGTCCAGCGGGTGACCCCGACATCAGCGGTATCGACGAGGGGTTCTCCAACTACCTCCGCCAGTACTGGAAAGCGCAGGAGCTGACCACCGACGAGGCCGTGATTGCCTGGAACGACGGCTCGCTGCCTGATTATCACCGCATGACGTGGAGTTCAGGCAATGAGTTTATCACGGCTATGTATAACCGGATTTTCTACCAGATCACCCTCGCCAACGAGCTGATCCGCGAGTCGAGCGATGCCAAACTATCGAGCCGGGGTATTTCGGGGCAGTCGGCCACCGACATCAAAACTTACCGGGCTGAAGCGCGGTTTATGCGGGCGTTGAGCTATTACCACGCCTTGGATATGTTTGGTAATGTGCCGTTTGTGACCGAAGACGACGCGCCGGGGGCGTTTTTACCCCCCCAAACCAGCCGGGCCACCCTGTTTACGTATGTGGAGTCGGAACTGAAAGCGATTGAGAACGACCTGGCCGGGGCCGGGGCCAACGAATATGGCCGCGCCGACAAAGCTGCCGCCTGGACCCTGCTGACAAAACTGTATCTGAACGCCCAGACATATACCGGCACTGCCCGCCATACTGATGCCTTGACGTATGCCAACAAAGTGATTGCGGCCAATGTTTTCAAAATCGAAACGGACTACAAAAAGCTGTTTCTGGCCGATAACAATACCTCGAAGGAGATTATCTTTCCCGTCACCTTCGATGGCACCCGCACCAAGACCTACGGGGGCATGACCTTTCTGGTTCATGCAGCCGTGGGTGGCTCCATGAACCCGACCGATTTTGGGATCAATGGCGGCTGGTTTGG
>JBBQUC010000406.1:0-4433 GCA_038212815.1 Cytophagales bacterium | reverse complement strand
GGTGCAGTTGGATAAAAAACAACCCGGAACAACGCGACTAACAGGCTACCGGGTCGATAATGTGACCCTGAAAGGTGATGGCGAACTACCCGATGGCCGCACCGTACTCTGGAATGCCGTCCGCCTGGCCGATGCCCTCGTTTCGGTTACGGGCACGGTTTCCGGCGCGGCTCCCCAGGCCACTACGGCAGCGTCTGGCACAGCTCTGGCGGGTGTGCAAAAGCCTGTTATCGGCAAGCTACTGTATCCGTTTGGGGGTATGGGCAACCTTGAAAAGCCCACCCCGCAAACCATGCTCATCCGCAACGCGACCGTCTGGACCAATGAGTCGGAGGGAATTCTGACCGGGACCGATGTGCTGGTGCAAAGTGGCAAAATTGCGAAGGTAGGCAGCGGGCTGACGGCCCCCACCGGAGCCACCATTATTGACGGTACGGGCAAACACCTCACCAGCGGCATTATCGATGAGCACTCGCATATCGCGCTTTTCTCCATCAACGAGGGCAGTCAAAGCTCTACCGCCGAGGTGCGCATGGCCGATGTGATCAACCCCGAAGACGTGAACATATACCGGCAGTTAGCGGGGGGTGTTACGAGCGCGCAGTTGCTGCACGGCTCGGCCAACGCCATTGGCGGGCAGTCGGCCCTGATAAAACTGAAGTGGGGTGAGGCTCCCAATGGCCTGCTCATCAACGGAGCCGATGGGTTTATCAAATTTGCGCTGGGCGAAAACGTGAAACAGTCCAACTACCCAAACCCCAACGTGCTAACCCGCTTCCCACAGTCGCGGATGGGGGTCGAGCAGGTATATATGGATCACTTCACCCGCGCCCGCGAGTACGATACCGCCTGGAAACGATACAATGCGCTCTCGGCTAAAGACAAGGCTGTGGCCGTGCTACCCCGCCGGGATATTGAACTCGACGCACTGGCCGAAATTCTGAACAAAAAACGGTTTATTACCTGCCACTCCTACGTGCAGTCGGAAATCAATATGCTGCTGCACGTAGCCGACTCGCTGGGGTTCAAGGTCAATACCTTCACTCATATTCTGGAAGGGTATAAACTGGCCGACAAAATGGCGAAGCATGGCGTGGGTGGCTCGACCTTTTCGGACTGGTGGGCCTACAAAATGGAGGTGAAAGATGCCATTCCATATAATGCGGCCCTGATGCACCGCGAAGGGGTGGTGGTCTCCATCAACTCCGACGATGCCGAGATGGCCCGCCGACTGAATCAGGAAGCCGCTAAAGCAGTAGAGTACGGCGGCATTGCCGAGCAGGATGCCTGGAAAATGGTGACGCTAAACCCCGCTAAACTGTTGCACCTCGACAACCGGATGGGTAGTATCCTGGCGGGTAAAGATGCTGATCTGGTACTCTGGAACGCCCATCCGCTCTCCGTTTATGCCCGCCCCGAAAAAACCATCATCGACGGAGCCGTGTATTTCGATCTCCAGAACGAAGACCGCAAACGCGACGAAACCCAGAAAGAACGCGCCCGGCTGATCCAGAAAATGCTGACCACCAAAACGGGAGGTACCCAAACCCAACGCCCTCCCCTCCGTCGGCAACGCATGATGCACTGCGAGGATGTGGAAGGCGAATTTGTAGAAAATCAGAAGTAACCGGCTGAAACCCATGAAAATAATACTCTTCCTACTACTTCTCTCCCTGCCTGCTTTAGCCCAGAACCCGGCCCCGGCGCGGGCACAAACCGGCCCCATTGCCCTCACGGGAGCCATTATTCATACCGGCACCGGACAAGTGATTCAGAACGGCACCGTTGTCTTCGATAAAGGTATTATCACGGCCATTGGCGATGGCAACACGCCCACCACGGGCGCACAGGTTATCTCCGTAGCCGGTAAGCACGTCTATCCAGGTCTCATCTCGCCCGCCAGCACGGTAGGCCTGCTCGAAATTGCCTCGGTTCATGCCACTGCCGATATGCAGGAGGTGGGCGTATTGAATCCCAACGTCCGTGCCCTGGTGGCCTACAACACCGATTCGGAGATTATCCCGACCATCCGCAACAACGGGATTCTGCTCACGCAGGCCATGCCACTGGGCGGCACCGTATCGGGGTCATCGTCGGTGATGCAGGCCGATGGCTGGAACTGGGAGGATGCGGTGCTGAAAAAAGACGATGGCATCTGGCTGAATTGGCCTACCTACCTGGCCCGCAACTTTAATTTCGAGGATTTTTCGGTGAACCTGGCCAAAAATGACAAGCGCGATGAGGCTATCCGGGCATTGCAGGCCACCTTTGCCGATGCCAGAGCCTACGCCAGTACCGCCAGCCCAACGCCCCAAAACCTGAAATTAGAAGCCATGCGGGGGCTATTTTCGGGAGCGCAAAACCTCTACATCCGGGCCGACTATGCCAAAGATATTATCGAGGCCGTGCGGTGGGCGAAGGCCGTTGGCGTACCGAAGGTGGTCATTGTGGGGGGCGAAGAAGCCGACCGCGCCGTGAGTTTCCTGAAAGAGAACAATGTGCCGGTCATTCTGAGTGCGCTGCACCGCCTGCCCAACCGCCCCGACGAAGCCGTTGACCTGCCCTACCGGATGCCGGGCATTCTGCACAAAGCGGGGGTGTTGGTGGGCCTGAGCTACGCCGAAGAGTGGTGGCGCACCCGCAACCTGCCGTTCCTGGCCGGTACAGCCGCCGGTTTCGGCGTAACCGACCGCGAAGACGCGCTGAAGATGGTAACCGCCAACAACGCCAAAATTATGGGTATCGACAAGTGGGTAGGCACTCTGGAGCGTGGCAAGCACGCTACCCTGTTTGTCTCGGCGGGCGATGCCCTCGATATGCGCACCAATGCAGTGGAGCAGGTGTATATTCAGGGTCGCCGGATTAATCAGGACGACCGCCACAAACGGCTGTATAATACCTACCGCGAGAAGTTCCAGCAGAAGTAATTCGGGTCATTAGGTAGGCATTGAGTTTCAATGCCTACCTAACCCATCAACGCCACCAGTTGCCGCACCAGCACCTCGTTGATTCTGACGTAGCTCTCGTGGGTCCAACCCCCAATGTGGGGGGTCAGCACTACCCGGTCTGACTGCCGCAGGTAATCAAAAGCAGCCTGTTGACTGGGGGTGAGGGTTTTTAGCTTTTCATTCTCCAGCACATCCAGGCACGCGCCCTTGATTTTGCCCGTTACCAGCCCCGCCACCACCGCCGACAGGCTGGCAATTTCGCCACGAGCGCAGTTGACGAGGTAAAACGGCTTGGCAAATTGAGCCACAAAATCATCATTGATGAGCAACCGCGTCTCGTCGGTGAGGGGAATGTGCAGGCTAAGTATGTCCGCTTCGGTCTTAATTTGGGGCATGCTTGCTTCGGTAGCCCAGGCATCGCCGTATTCGACCCGGTATTTGTCATAGGCCAGTACCTGGCACCCAAACCCGCTCAGTCGGCGGGCGGTGGCCTGCCCATTGTTGCCGTAGCCAATCAGTCCTACGGTTTTGCCCATCAGCTCATACCCCCGGTTTCCTTCCCGATCCCAGATGCCCTGCCGCACCTCGCGGTCGGCTTTCAGCACGTTGGCCAGGAGGGCCAGCAACATACCCACCACCTGCTCGCCTACCGCATCGCGATTACCCTCGCCCGCATGGAATACCTGAATGCCCCGTTGCGCAGCGGCATCCAGGTCGATCAGGTCTAGCCCGGCACCCGCGCGACCAATAAACCGCAGGTTGGGGGCGTGGTTCAATACCCCGGCATCGACCGTTGTTTTGCTGCGGATAAACAGGCCCTCGTACGGGGCAATCTGGGTTATCAGTTCAGCCCTGGTAATCCGGGGTAGGTACTGATAAGTATAGCCCGCTGCATCGAGCAAGGCAAATAACGAGGGGTGCATCTCGTCGGCAATCAGAATAGACGACATCTGTAGGGTTTTCGTAACTTGCGGCCTTTTGGCGAAACTACTAAACTTTTATGGAACAACGCCAGCCTGACCGGCGCAATGACCGGAATGACCGCCGACAGGGTTCTGGCCCCGGTGGGCAACGTCCTGACCGATCCCGCGATATGCAAGACCGGGATACCTACCAACGCGATGAGGTGCCGGGCGATATGAACCCCGGCGATACCGAAACCCGCGAATTTACGGGCCGCGAAGACCGCCTGACCATTGGCATTACCCTGGGCGACTATAACGGCATTGGCCCGGAGGTCATTCTGAAAGCGTTGCAGTATAACCGGCTGCAAAAAATCTGTACGCCCGTCATTTACGGCTCCATGCGGGTCTTGAACCGCTACCGCACCCTGCTGGAGATGAAAGACTGGAACCTGAACGGTATTCAGCATATTGGGCAGGCCAGCCATAAACTCACCAACGTGATTACCTGCTGGACAGACCCTACCTCTGCCCAGCCCGGTGGCCCCCCCGTTCACGAGATTCAGCCCGGCACGGTAACGCC
>JBBQUC010000405.1:0-4465 GCA_038212815.1 Cytophagales bacterium | reverse complement strand
ACCCACCATACACCATTAGTGGGTTGAACGAGGTGGTGCCAGGCAGCAGAGCTACTGCAAACCCCGCCGACAGCGCCAGTCGATAACAGTCGCCATCAATATAGTTGTCGAACGTATAGGTTGGGTTGAGGTACGAATCGAGGGTAAGCGAATCGAGGTCTTTTAACTGGAATGGGCTAC
This sequence comes from Cytophagales bacterium, assembly GCA_038212815.1. Classification (GTDB taxonomy): domain Bacteria; phylum Bacteroidota; class Bacteroidia; order Cytophagales; family Spirosomataceae; genus JBBQUC01. Next base: position 4,285 of record JBBQUC010000405.1, on the reverse strand, counting down.
GCAAAATATCGGGCGTAACATTGTCAGGTTTAGAGGATTGTGGATTTTTAGTAGTCGGCACCTTCACCGTAAGCGGCTTATTCTGCTCATTGCCCTGGTCAACGATAATTGAATATTCTAACTGCCCGTCGCGGCCAATGGCCTGGTCGAGGGCTTTACGGAGTACATGGACAAAGTTTTCTTCCAGCCATTCATAAAAGAATTCGCTGGGCACCTGAATCGTCAATACCTTATCCACTAGCCGCAGCGGCACAATGGGTTCAAACCAGGTCTTGAAGGTTTGTTCGGGAATGGTATCCCCAACAACCTGTAAACAATGGCTCCAGACGGCTGATACTTCTCGTTGCATTACGGGTGAGACGGGTACATTCACATTGGGTATCGCTTAGGCAGTGCGAAAAAGGGAGACAAAAGTAGAAAATTTTCAGATATGCTGCTGCGTGTATTTTATCCGTTATTGGCTTTCCCGTACCTAAATATAGGGGGTTTTTCGCTTGCAGTCGATGCTGTTTCGTAAGTTCGTAAAATAATCTACAACGGACGGTTTAACGCAATGAATACCCCTTTTCAGGCTACTACCAAAGCTGAGTGGCTCGCTCAGGTTCAAAAAGACATTAAAGACCCTGGCGCGGCTGTGGACTTGCCTTGGCAAACCCCCGACGGCTTTAGCATCGACCCTTATTTTACTGCCGATGACCTGGCTCTGTTGCCGCTAACCGCCATCCAGGCTCCCCAAAAACAGGAACCCGGCTGGTTAAATACCCCCAGCGTTCGGGTAGAAGATGACACCGCCAGCAACCCCTACCTCCGCGATGGCCTGACACGTGGCGCCAACGCGTGGTTGCTCCAGCTTGTCAATGCTGATACCGACCTACCCCGGCTGTTGCACGGGATTAAACTCAGTGACACGCCCCTCTTTTTCGAGACAGCACAACCCGCTGAACTGTTTATCGCTGATTTACAGCGTGCCGCTCCCTACCAATTGCGGGGGGGGCTGCTAAACGACCCATTGGCAAACTGGATGACGACCAGCACTGACTGGCAACATCCGGTAGCGGCTTTGGCCGAGGCTACCCGCCTACTGGCCAATTCACCCCGGTTTACCACTATATGCACCAGTAGTCATGTCTTTCACAACGCTGGTGCCACCGCCACACAGGAACTGGCCTTTTTACTGGCTAATCTGGCCCATCAGTACGACCTGCTGACCGATGCTGGATTAACTATCGACCAGTTAGTAGCTAAAACAACCGTATCAGTTTCGGTTGGTACCAGCTACTTCGCAGAAATAGCTAAACTCCGCGCGCTCCGGATAGTATTCCAGCAGTTTGTTTCCTGTTATCGCCCTCAAGCCTCAGCCCCCACGCTCCAGTACCCTTTCGTCCATGCTCAAACCTCTACATTCTATGATGCAGCCGTAACGCCCAACACCAATCTGTTGCGGGCCACTACTGAGGCAATGGCGGCCATTATTGGCGGGTGCGATGCACTGACCGTACATGGATACGATGCTGTATTCAGACAACCCGATGGTTTTTCGGAGCGTATAGCCCGCAACGTGTCGCTTCTGCTTGACCAGGAGAGCTACCTGAACAAAGTAGCTGACCCGTCGGCGGGTAGCTATTATATAGAGACGTTAACCCATCAACTTACCAAAGCCGCCTGGGCACTTTTTTTGGCCGTTGAGCAGCAGGGCGGCCTCGTCAGGGCGTTTGAAGCCGGTAGTATTCAGGCGCAGATTGAGGAGGCTTACCAGGCAAAGGTAAAAGCCATACAACAGGGCGGTGTGCTGGTAGGGGTCAATAAATACCGGGTCGATGAAGAGCCGGTTGGTGGCCAGACCGAAACTTCGGAAGCGGTAGGGGCACCAATGCCCTTGCTACAAAACAGACGACTGGCCAGAGAATTTGAGGGGTAAACCTGTTCATCAATCCTGTAGCCTCTCTGCACTGTGAAACTACATCAGCCGCCGATGGCCGACATAGACTTTGAGGCTGGGCCAGCCTGGGCTTCAGCCTCGAAGCCCGTAGCGGGGCGATGAGAAAACGCCCGCAGGAAAGCTGCTTTCAACTCCGTATCAGTAGCTCCGCTCCGCAGTAACCCCCGCACATCCAGCACACCATTATCGTATAGACAGGTTTTCAGCGTACCCTGCGCCGTGAGCCGGATACGGTTACAGGTGCCGCAGAAGGTGCGGCTAAAGGCGGCAATAATGCCCACGTTACCCGCATAGCCCGGTATTTGGTACGTAGTAGCAGTGCTGAAAGCTTCGTCGGGGCGTTTTTGCAGGTTGGGGTATGTCTGCTGCAATTCGGCCAGAATGCGCCGGTAAGTCCAGTTCAGCACCGGGTAGTGGCTCCCCTCCCCGTTGAACGGCATCTCTTCAATAAACCGCATCTCCAGGGGGTGCTGCCGGGTCAGTTCGGCCAGAGGCACCAGGTCGTCGGTATTCTGGCCCTCCATTACCACCGCATTTATTTTTACGGCAATATCGTGGGCCAGCAGCGCGTCGAGCGTGTTGAGCACAGCCGGGAGTTCATCGCGCCGGGTAATCTGGTGGAACCGTTGCCGGTCGAGGGTATCCAGACTCAGATTGACCGAGTTTACCCCCAGTGCTTTCAGGTCGGCTACATGCGGGGCGGTTAGCACCCCATTGGTCGTGAGGCCAATTTCCTGCACCCCATCAATATCGCGCAGCCGCCACAGAAACTCCATCAGGCCATTTCTAACAAACGGCTCGCCCCCGGTAATTCGGATTTTCGACACACCCAACCCCGCCAATACCCGTACCAATCGCTCCATCTCTTCATAGCTGAGTAACTGATGTTTAGGCAGATACTTGATGCCCTCTTCAGGCATGCAATAAAAGCAACGCAGGTTACAGCGGTCAGTTACGGCTAAGCGCAGATACGTGATAGGGCGATTGTGATTGTCGAAAATCATTTGGGCAAGTTACTACCGGTTTGTGAGATTAGCTATCTGTTGGCTGTAGAAAATCCTGCGTATGCTGGCGGGCCTCGGCACTGTGAGCAAAGTAACAGGCCAGTACACCAGCGGCTTCAATCCGGGATAAAAACCCCCGCGTTTTCTCCTGATTTTCTGGGCGAACCTGCCGGATATATACTGCCCGGATTTGTTTTGGAAAATGCTCGACCACCGACGCGTAAATCTCCGGGTCTTGCTGGGTGTCATCGCCGAGGAGGATAAACTGCTGGTCAGGGTAGTTTTCCAGGATTCGCGTTACCCGCATGAACTTGGTGAGGTGCTTGCCCTTGCCGGTTTTTACCAGTTCGTACAGCCGTTTGATCTGGTTCAGCAGGTATACGCCTTCAGGAAGTTCATTTTTACGGGCAAACTCCAGAATATATTCATACAGATTCCACTCACTGCTCGACACGTAGAAAAATGGATTGGGCTTATCAGGCGTTGTGTCCAATGTAGCCAGCATCTGGTAATGGGCTACTACACCGTCGAACGGCTTTCGACTATGGGCATTTTCGGTAAGCAGTACAGTCAGTCGTTTGAGGATAGTGGCCGAGTGCGAAATCAGGAAGGTGTCGTCAATGTCGGAGATACAGGCTAGCCGGGTGGAGTGCGGAACAATTACCCGGCCCTCGTCTTGCGCTACCACGGAACTGCCCGCTAGTAGTTCGGCCTGTACTACGTACCAACCCGGTACAGGGGGGGCAGGCAGGGGGATTTCAATCCGAAAGAAACCATCGGTAGCCGTCTGCGTTTCGGCAATCTGGCCAAATGCCTGTACCCGAATCGTAGCCAGTGGATAAGGCTTTACCATAAATAATCGCAGTACGGCAAACGTATTCACCAATCGGTTTTTGCGGTACATTTTGCGCGGTAATGGCCCCCGGCGCAATGCCTGCCCCATAATGGTGGCCTGCTGGCTATTGCTAAAGCTATGATATACTAGCAAAACAGGCCGGTTTGTGAGCCTGAGCCAGTGTAGCAAACCACCCGATTTTGGGCCATTTTCGGCTGGCGGTGGTTCTATAAGAGTTTTTATATCTATTGGCTGCATACCGTTCAATCAATTCTCTACTACTAACATGAAAACTGAGCAGAAGTTACGTTTTTTAATTGCCATCAACCCCGCATCGGGTGGCACCGACAAGTCCGATTGGAAAACTGACATCGACACCTTTTTCGAGAATAGTCCACATACCGTCGATTTTCTGGAACTCGACGGCAAAACAGACGATAAACGGCTGAAAGCCTACATTAAGGATAAGAACCCAAGTCGGGTAGTAGCCGTTGGGGGCGATGGCAC
>JBBQUC010000404.1:0-4483 GCA_038212815.1 Cytophagales bacterium | reverse complement strand
GGTTTCCAGGTATCTTCAGCCCAAAGTCCCGATTCTAAAGCGTCGATGTAGTGGCGTTCGGTAATAGCGTTTCGGTCAGTAGCGGCCACCACCAGCGCATCGGGGGTAAAACGGTGGTAGGTGGTTTGTCCACCAAGCCGCACTTCGTGGGCAACCCCGATAAATTGCTCCCGGTCGTATCGAAGGGTTAAATCGCGGATGCCCGATTGGTATCGAAGTGCATATAACTGCCCAGTTGTTGGCCCGGTATTCACCCATTCGTCGCTGGATACGGTGAGGGCATACTGGCTATACAACAGTGACCAGTGTGCCAGGGCATGCTGGGATATAATTCGATCCCAGCGCAGGGCGGCTACTCCATTTTGCCAGCCCAGACCAGCCTGCAACGGGGGGGCAGACTGGCGATTATTGATGAACTGGTCGTGGCTCACAAACGTGCTCAGGGTAAGCCTATCCTTAAACCCGAACTGATAATTGAATCGGGCATTCAGGTCGTAAAAATAAGACTGAGCTGCCACGGGGCCGTTGCTAAACAGCGGACTAAGCAGATCGAGATAGGTTCGGCGGGCAGCCACCATAAAGCGGAGTTTTCCGTCGGCCAGTGGCCCATCGAGCGTAATTCGGGAGGATAGCAGACCCAGGCTTAGCTGAGTGCGTAGGCTATCGGCGTTGCCGCCTTTGGTATCTAGCTCAATGACCGACGAAACCCGACCACCAAACCGGGCTGGGAATCCCCCTTTGGTCAGTTCAACCCGGCGGAGCGCATCGCTGTTAAAGGCCGAAAAAAAGCCCAGCAGGTGGTTAGGGTTATAAAGGGTGGCTCCGTCGAGTAAAATCAGGTTTTGGTCGGGGCTGCCTCCCCGTACATACAGACCGGCATTGCCTTCTGTTGCCTTTTGTACACCGGGCAGCAATTGCAGCACCTTTAGTGCATCGCGCTCGCCAAGCAGGGCAGGCACTTTGGCCAGTTGCTCTACCGGCACCGTGAGTTGGCTCATCTGTGGGCTATCGCTAACCCGCTTTTCGCCAATGGGAGCCGTAACAATTACTTCGTGGAGGGTAGAATTGCCCATCGACACAATAGTGTCACGATGCGTTTGGCCAGACTGCGCCCAGCCCGCAGGTAGAACACCCGCGATAAACCACCAAAGTAGTATATACCGAATTCGGTCTAACACGTATCTGTCTCTCCAGACAGAAAACAAAAATCAGCCCTCATTCATTCCGGCCAGAGCAATTATCTGCGGAGCCACTCAACTGAATGAGCGGTTCGTACGGGCTAATATTTGGCCGGTTGGTTGGGTTTGGGTGTCGATTTTTGAATGAACTGGCGGAGGTGTTCATTGCTGGTGGCGAGGTCTTCTTTGCGGAGGTACATCATGTGCCCGCTCCGATACCCCTCCCAACTCATCCGCTCCTGCATACGTCCGCCTGCGTCCATTTGCCACAGATTATATTTAGCGTTGAAATAATCACAGGCCCCATCGTAATACCCAGACTGTACCAGCACGTGCAGAAACGGGTTTTGGGCCATTGCCTGCCGCAAATTCTCGCCTGCATGGTTATTGGTGTTGTCCCACGGGAACACCGGGCCAAACATGTAGTATTTCAGGTCGGTCTTGTAATTCAATTCCTCGCGCATGTACAGGTTGATGGCGGGTGTGAACGAGTGCAACCACGAGGTCAGCTCGGCACTGTATTCAGGAGCTAACCCCGCGTCTTTACTGTCTAGCCCCCGGTAGCGCGAGTCCAGGCGACCCACGGTCAGGCTCTTGTCGCGGAGGAGTTCTTTCCAGAAATAGGCGGGCGACACATCGAGGTTGTTCTGCATCACTGCCGTTTCTGACAGCCCCGAATACCGCGCTACTTTGGCCCCAATTTCTTTGCGCTTTTGCGGACTGAGGGAACCACCCAGGGCTAGCGCAGGCAGGTATTCATCCACGGTGAACTTCTCTACTTCGGGCAGCATGGCGGTGAGGTCTTTCTGCTGCAAATCGGGAGTCAACGCTTTATGGAACCAGGCGGTAGCAGCCATGTAGGGTAGTTTCAATGCTCCCCGCGCCGGGCCGTCGCGCTCGACCCCCAAGTCGGTGGGCGATACCAGAATAACCCCGTTGAGGTACATCCAGTGGGCATTCTGGAGTTCCAGAGCTAACCCCGATACGCGGGTGGTGCCGTAGCTCTCGCCGATGAGGTATTTGGGGGAGGCCCAGCGATTATACCGACTCACGAAGGTGTTGATCCAGTCGGCCAAGTACTTGATGTCGGCGTTCACCCCGAAAAACCGGGTGGTGGGTATGTCTTTGTTCAGAGGCCGCGAGAACCCCGTATTGACCGGATCGACATAAACAATATCGGCCACATCGAGAATGGAGTGCGGGTTGTCTTTCAGGCCATACGGCTGGGTGGGGTAGCCCTCGTCATCGACATTCAGAATCCGGGGGCCGGTATAGCCGAGCATCATCCAGACTGAGGCTGTGCCGGGACCCCCGTTGAACGAAATGACCAGCGGACGGCTGGCGCGGTTGGTCACGTCACTCCGCTCGAAATAGGTGAAAAACACCCCGGCCACGGCCTTGCCCTCTTCGTCCCAAACGGGCAGTGTGCCAGCAGTGGCTTTGTAGGGCACTTTTTGGCCCTTAATGGTAGCCGTGCCCGTGGTAATCACCTGCGAGTCGATGGCGAGGGTACGGGCATTGGCAGCGGGTTTTTCAGGAGCAGCGGCCGGAGCCAGAGCCGCAGGCGTGTCTTTGGTGGTGGGTTTCTGGGCGTTTGTGGCAACAACCGGGCAAACGCCAAGGAGAAGAACAAGTAGTGTTTTGAGCATGTTGATTGGTAATTTTGGGAGTACGTGGCGAAAAACGCTTTCACCAGTGTGTTTAAACGATAACTATTGACAAAAAAAGAATAATTTGCACCGGCACCCGCGTTTAAGCAGGTCGTCGTAGTAAAAGCAGTATGGAAACCATATTTACCACCGAGCGCGTTCGTCCGCTCTTAGCGCGGGTGCGGCAGTTTGTCGAAACCGAACTCCTGCCCCTCGAAGCGGGCTTCTCGCACCACAATCTGGCGCAACTGATTCCGGTACTCGACCAGAAGCGGCAGTTGGTAAAAGCCGCCGGGTTATGGGGAATGCACCTCACTCAGGAAGACGGTGGCATGGGTCTTACCCTCACTGAATTTGGGCAAATTAGCGAAGAACTAGCCCGCACACCCTTTTTTGGGCATTACGTGTTTGGGTGCCAGGCCCCCGATATTGGTAATACCGAACTGCTCCACAAATTTGCCTCGCAAGAATTGAAAGACCGGTTTCTGAAACCCCTGATTGCGGGCGAAATCCGGTCGTGCTTCTCCATGACCGAACCCGACTATGCCGGGTCGAACCCCACCCGCATGGCTACCGTGGCCGTCCGCGATGGCGACGAGTACGTGATTAATGGCCGCAAGTGGTTCACCTCCTCGGCCGATGGGGCCGCCTTTGCCGTGGTGATGGCCGTAACCGACCCCGATGCGGCCCCGCACAAACGCGCCAGTATGATTATTGTGCCGACGGATACGCCGGGTTTCAAAATCGAGCGAAATATTCCGGTGTTTGGCGAAGCAGGCATGGGGTGGTTTAGCCACTCGGAGGTCACCTACACCAATTGCCGGGTGCCAGTCAGCAACATAATTGTGGGCGAGGGTATGGGGTTCCGGCTGGCGCAGGAGCGGCTGGGGCCGGGCCGGGTGCATCATTGTATGCGCTGGGTGGGCAACGCCGAGCGGGCCTTAGACCTGATGTGTAAACGGGCGGTCAGCCGTGAGATTGAAGACGAGGTAATGCTGGGTGAAAAGCAGTTTATCCAGGATTTTATTGCCGAAAGCCGCGCCGAAATTGATGCCTGCCGCTTGTACGTGCTGAATACTGCCCACATGATCGATACGGTAGGGGTGGCCAACGTGCGCGATGCTGTATCGGGGATTAAGTTCTACGTAGCCAACGCCTTTCTGCGCGTACTGGACCGGGCCATTCAGGTACACGGTGCCCTGGGCGTAACTGATGATACTATTCTGTCGGCCATGTATCGCCACGAGCGCGGTGCCCGAATCTGGGACGGTGCCGATGAGGTACACAAGCAGAACCTGGCGGCCAGTATCCTGAAACGATACGGCCTCGATGTAAAAGCCAAAGCCCGCGAACTGCGGGAGTTAAGGCAACTGGCGCAGAGCGAACTGTAGCAAATTACCCCATGGATTCCCCTCAATCCGTCCGTACGGGCGAAGAACTTGATCTGGTCGCGCTGAATGCGTACCTGAGCCTTCATGCGCCTGCTATTGGCGAGGTGACGACGGTGCAACAGTTTCCGGGTGGCTTCTCAAACCTGACTTACGCGCTGAAAACGGCGCGGGGCGAGTACGTGCTGCGTCGGCCACCGTTTGGGGCCAACATCAAAGGAGGCCACGACATGGGCCGCGAGTTCCGGGTATTGTCCTTGTTGCAGGG
>JBBQUC010000403.1:0-4484 GCA_038212815.1 Cytophagales bacterium | reverse complement strand
GGCCCCAATCCTGAAAATGGCCTGGTTGGCTACCACCAGTTGTGGCATGGCAGGCAGCATCAGGGCTACCCGGTCGCCGGGCCGGATACCAAGCGTAGTTAAAGCTTTAGCCAGCCGATCCACAAAATCGGCCAGTTGCGTGCAGCTGATGGTATGGCCCATGTATTCCAAAGCCGGACAGTTGCCGTACTGTGCCACTGGTTGGCTCTGGAATTGCGGAGGGCTGCTGGGCTGCCTACCAAATGGGGGTAGCATACTGAGCAGTTATAGGTAAACAGAGAAGGGGAGTGGACAAAATCGGAAAGTGGCCTACTGCGTATTCAACAGGACAAAGTTCGGGGCAAAATCCCGTACCGACTGTCTCATATGGGACATTCTCTGTTCAATTTGGGACAAATTGCAGGGTGGGGGTTTCTATTGTGCCTAAAAAAGACGCAAGAAAACATTGCCATTGACATAGCCTCCTCTTGCGTTCTTTTGTCTGGTCGTAGAGCAGCCGTTATGTCGGCTCAAGGCTCGCCTTTGCCCGCTTTCTCGCCTGCTACGGCCAGAATATAGCTGTGCAGATCGGCTACGTCCTGTTCGCTCAGCCGGGTGCCGAAAGTAGGCATACCCTTAGGGGTCAGTAATCCATTGCGGACAATAGCTACGAAGTTTTTCTGCACCCCCACTGCTGACCGTCCCAGGTCGGGTAAGGCACCGCCCCCGCCCCCCACATCGCCATGACACTGAGTACAGTACTGAAAAAATAACTGTCCACCATGCCCAATTTGGGCTTTACTGGCGGTAACGGGCAGGTTGGTAAGTGACCGGGCAGGAGCAGCCCCAACGTCGGGCAGGGGATGTGCGGCTCCAACGGCAAAAGTATAAATAGTACCGGGGGGCTGCGTAGGGGTGTATTTGCTCGATAACCCCATTACCCCACCCCAGCCAACGGCTATGGATACATACTGTTTACCCGCCAATTGATATGTAATGGGTGGCGCAATGATCCCTGAACCGAGGTTTATTTGCCAGAGCACGCTGCCTGTTTGCGCATCGTACGCCCGAAAATCGCCGGTGGCAGTGCCCTGAAACACTAGCCCCGTAGTGGTGGTGAGCAGCCCGCCATTCCACGGAACGGGGTGTTCAACTCGCCAGACTTCGCGCTGGGTAACGGGGTTCCAGGCAATGAGTTTACCCGCAATTTTGGCCGGACTTGGTTCCATGCGCAGTGGGCGGGTGGTGTCGTAGCCAATACCCAGGTTCCAGCCGGAGCCGCTGGCCATACCACCCACTTTATTCATGCCCCAGGCAGGGTCATTGCCGTACGTCATGGGTATGTCGTGAACGGGAATATACACCAGCCCCGTTTTAGGATTAAAGGCCATGGGTTGCCAGTTATGCCCGCCAAACGCTGCCGGAAACACCTGGGCATTATGCCTGGTATAGCGGCTAAACTCAGCCTCGATGGGCCGCCCCGTCAGCGAGTCGATGCCTAAAGCCCAATTAACAAAGGTATAGGGCTTGGCCGAGATAAACTGACCGTTGGTGCGGTCGATCACGTAGAAGAACCCATTTTTTGGAGCCTGCATAATCACTTTACGGGCCTTGCCCTGAATAGTCAAATCGGCCAGAATTAGGTGCTGGGTAGCGGTAAAATCCCACGATTCGCCGGGGGTAGTCTGGTAGTGCCAGACCAGTTTACCCGTGGCAGGGTTGAGGGCCAGAATTGAGGATATGTAGAGGTTATCACCCCCGCCGGGGCTGCGGTGCTGGCGGTTCCAGGGTGAGCCGTTGCCCGTGCCAATGTAAAGCAGTTTCAGAGCCGGGTCGTAGGCCATTGCATCCCAGGCTGTGCCACCTCCGCCGTATTTCCACCAGTCTCCCGTCCAGGTTTTGGCCGCTTTGGCCAGAGCCTCCGACTCAAACGGTTTGGCCGGGTCGCCGGGAACAGTGTAAGTACGCCAGACTTGTTTGCCCGTCAGCGCGTTGTAGGCCGATACATACCCCCGAACGCCATATTCGGCTCCACCGTTGCCAATAATCACGTTGCCCGCCACTATACGGGGTGCGCCTGTAATGGTATAAGCTTTGGTGCTGTCGGTGGTCTGCGCCGACCAGAGGGGTTGCCCCGTACCGGCATCGAGAGCAATGAGCCGCCCGTCGATGGTGCCGACATACACACGTCCCTGGTAGAATGCTACCCCTCGGTTTACTACATCGCAGCAGGCTTTTTCACCTTTCGCACCTGGCACTTTAGGGTCGTACCGCCAGCGCATTTCACCCGTGCGGGCATTCACGGCAAACACTTTGCTCCAGGGGCCGGAAACGTACAAGGTGCCATCGACCATCAGCGGAGTAGCCTCAATGCCTCGTGTCGTACCGAGGTTCAGGCTCCAGACTAGCCCCAATTGGCCTACGTTCTCTTTAGTAATCTGGTTGAGGGTGCTGTAGCGATCTTCGGCGTAGTTGCCGCCATAGGTAAGCCACTCGCCGGGGGTGGCTTTGGCGTTCATCAATCGCAGGTCGCTGATGGGCTGCCCGGGCCGGTCGGCAATAAGGGCGAGGCAGGCAAGCAGACAAAGCCCGGTAAGGCTTCGGGGTAGAAGGTGGGAGGAGGCAGGCATGACAAAGGCGTTTAGGTTGACGGAAAGTACGTCAATTATATGCTGATTATCAAGGGTTATTCAAGAAGTATGCTGAATAACCATACTTACTTAGCCCCCGGTGGATTCAGATACCGGGCCATAAACTTATAGACCTCCTCGCGGGAGTCGCGGGCGAGTTTGGTGTCGATGCGGTTGAAGGTATGCCCGCCCGGGGCATCCTGATAAATCTTGTACTCGAACTTCTTGTCGGCAGCTTTCAGGGCGTTGATCAGGCTCTCTACTTCCAGTACATTTACGTCCTCGTCGTTGGTGTTGGTATGGATGAGCAACGGGGTTTTTAGCTTCTGCGCGTTCCAGACGGGCGAGCGTCGGCGGTATTCAGCTACGTTCTCTGCGGCATCTTTGCCAATATGATTGCTGCCCGAAAACTCCCGCCGATACCCCTCGGATTTATACCCCATCCGGGCAATCAAATCGCTGACGGGCACTCCGGCATAGGCTACTTTATACTCATCGGCATGGTCGAAAATGTTCATCAGGGTAATCATCCCGCCATGACTCCAGCCCATAATCCCTACGTGGTCAGTATCGGTTTGGGGCATATTCTCAATGGCCCAGCGTTTGCCCGCCAGCACGTCGTCATTCTCGTAATCGCCGTAGTCGATCTGTTTGTAAAACGTGCTGCCGTAGCCCGTACTGCCCCGGTATTCGGGAGCCACAACGATGTAGCCCTGATCGAGCAATTCGCGGACAATATGGGCATAAAACGTGTTAAAATCGCCGTGAACCCCGCCATGTACCAGCATCATCAGAGGGAGCTTCTTCGCGCTGGCAAACTTCTTCGGCACAAACGTGTAGGCCGGAATCACTACCGGATTATTGGCTCCCTGTGCAGCCGGGTTTTTGACCACGTGCGGGGGCTTGCTGGCGTAATTCACTTTGTCGATGATGGCCACATCGCCGAGTTTCTGATACCAGAGCAGGTCGTCGATGGTTTTAGTCAGCCCCTGATTGACATACTGAAGGTTATCTTCCAACGCCTGGATGCGCTCGTTTAATTCGGCGGGCGATGGGGCAGAAGTTTGGGCATAAATAGCTGATTTGCTAATGAGTAGCAGCAGGAGGAGCGAAAGGCGCATGCGGTAGGTCAGATGGTTAGTTTCTTCATGTATTCGGCATCGGCCTTCATGCTCTTGAGCGGGTCGGTAGGATATTCTTCCTGCTCCACCAGATAATACTTCATGCCGTTATTCGTGGCCGTGTGCAGAATGTTTTTGTAGTTCACTACGCCCTTGCCGAGGTCTTGCTGCACCACCTTGTCGCCCTCTTTTTTGTAGTCTTTAATGTGACAGAGTTCGTACCGCTTGCCCCACTTTTTCAGGTGCGCTACGGCATCCTGCCCGGCGGCTTCAATCCAGCACATATCCAGTTCAAACATCACGTGCTTAGGGTCGGTGTTGGCCAGCAGAAACTCCTGCGGTAGCTTCCCATCCTGCGGACGGAACGAATAATCGTGGTTATGGTAGCCAAATTTCAGGCCCGCCTTGCTGACCTGTTCGCCGGTTGTGTTAAACTCGTCGGCAATCCGCTTCCAGTCGTCCCACGATTTTTGCGGGCCTTTATAGGGGCAGAGCAGGTATTTCAGCCCCGCACCGGCGGCCATGTCGATGCTTTGTTGCAGGTCTTTGGCCATGTCGAAGTGGGTGCTGACCATTTTTACGCCGATGTCGCCCAGAAACGTCCGGGCTTCGGTAGGTTGCATACCCCACAAAAACCCCTGCGGCCCACTGTAACTCTCAAACTGTTTATAGCCCATTTTGGCCAACTGGGTCATCACCCCCTTCGGGTCTTTGGGCAGTACATCGCGTACACTGTACAGTTGTACGCCAAAGG
>JBBQUC010000402.1:0-4502 GCA_038212815.1 Cytophagales bacterium | reverse complement strand
GTCGTAGATCGGCTGCATTACAGTGGTTTCTTCGGCCCGCAGGTCGTCGGTCAGTACGTAGTAGGGCGAGCGGTAGTATTGCTCGAAAAAAGCCGTATATTCAGGATTAGCTACACTATCGTCCAAGTAGTTACGGGTTATTTTCTGGATTTTCACCCGTAGCGGATCGGTGTTATTAGTCCCCGCGCTGAGGTCGCTTAGGTTTTTACGGAGCAGGTAGCCATATAATCGCTGAATGAGCGTTGGTTTATCGGCAAAATAAATATAGACCGTACCCGTAGCAATGCCTGCTTCTTTGGCTAATTCCGACATTTTCAGCCCCGATAAACCCGTTCGCTGGATAAGCCGCAAGGCGGTATCGAAAATGAGTTGTTCCTTCGCTTCGTCTTTAGTACGCATGGCTAACGTGACAGTAATGATGCAAAATAAGCTGAATAATAATTCACTTGCAACTAGTTTGTGAATTATTATTCAGCTTACTACTCGTGCATTTGCCAGAATTCAGTCGTGACAAAGCTGATGGCAAGCGTTTATAGCCTTTGAGGCAGTAGGGATACGAGCGAAACGAATACCAGTGGGCTTCGATAATTGAACGCAATAGTCGTTTTATAGAAATTTGCCGGGGGGGCGTACCCGCTCTAAAGCAACTCTGCGTGGGCTATTCCTCAGCCTGCCGCAGTAAGTCGCGGCCATGTTTGCGGGCTTGTTCGAGGCATTTATACTTCTGGTTCTGCGCCGTGTGCCGGTTGGTATAACCAGCCTCGTTAACCAGCGTGTCGATAGATTTTCTCTCGAAGAACAGGGCCGTGAGCAGGGCCAGGCAACGCGCCGTTACGGACGAGAGAACCGCCCCTATGACATCGAAAGCCGACGAGTTGGCGGAAACCGACGCGGATTCGTCATCTTTCTCCGCTAGCTCATCGGCTTCAATCGATATGTGTCTCGATTTTTGCTTCAGGTGTTTCAGCCACAGGTGTTTGCTGATCGAAAATACATACGTTTTAAGCGAGGCTGTTAGCTTAAAATCAGGCTCCCGCGCATTGGTTAACAGAATCAGCAGGGTATCCTGAAACACATCGTTAGCCTCGTCGGTAGTGCCCTGGTTTTGCCGCACATACCGTTCCACCGCCGGATAGCTGTGCCGGTACAGGAATGTGAACCCCTCCCGCTCATTAGCCTGTAGCTGCGCTACTAACTGCTGGTCGGAGGGAGACGGGGAAAAGGCCATAGGCGTTGAGTCTGTTACGGGTGAACAACTAGTTTAGCCTTCAATGTACGAAATCCCCGCCATAGGCTATAGCCAACGCTGCTTGTGACGCAGAGCGGGCAAATACCAAAGCGAAAGAAAAACAGACCCGCTTTTTTGTACCAGGGCAAGGCTACCGGCGTGATGGGACAACTAACCCCGTCGCCTTCATACTCCTGAATGTTCCAGATATTCATAATTTTATATGGTTAACGTTGAGGATTAGCTGCGGCCAAACAGCATGTAAAGGCAACAAATCGTCAGTACGCAGGCGGCAATCAGGAGTAATTTAACTTGAGGTCTTTTCATGAGAACGATACAGGTAAACGAACCCGGTTTTAGGTCCGACATCTATTAATCGCTTTTTCGTCCGTTTATCACCCGGCCAATGTGAAAATTTACTGCTTTAGCACGTTAAACGCAAGGGCGCGGCCATGCCCCTGCATAATGGCCAGGTTTATTAATCAACAGTCATGGCTTTTCTGTCAAGTAGAAGACAGGATCAACTATTAGAAGTTTGTCACACTGCGAATGACAGCCCTGCACACAGCACCACTAGCAGGTGCATAATGGCTTTGGGCTATTTCACCCATTTTTTGCTTGCTTTTCTGTATTGTTACGTATGGAACCGTATTTTGCCATAATAACAATTAACGGCAACTCTGATGAGTCGAAAAGAAAACCGCTTACTGCGGGTAGGTGTGCTGGGCTGCGGGCCAATTGCCCAGTTTGCTCATTTTGAGGCCTGCCAAAAAGCCCGCAATGCCGAATTATACGCCATTTGCGATGCCGCCCCCGATTTACTGGAACGCATGACAACAGTATGGCAACCTCAAGTGGCCTATACTCACTACGACGCCATGCTAGCCGACCCGATAGTGGAAGCGGTCATCATTGCCACCTCCGATGCATTTCACCTGCCAGCCGCCCTGAAAGCGGTGGCGGCAGGTAAGCATGTACTGGTTGAAAAACCGGTAGGAACCTCCCTGGCAGACTGTCGGCAACTACAGGCCAACGCCACACAGCGAGGGGTTGTGGTGCAGGTTGGACACATGAAACGCTTTGACCCTGGCATTGCTGAAGCGCAGCGGTTTATCCAACAAGAGCTGGGTGAACTGCTGTCGTTTACGGGTTGGTATGCCGATAACACCCACCGCTATACCCTGACCGACAATGTGCAACCGCTGCCCGTGTTATCCCAAAAGGCCCTTAAACCGGCGGTCAACGAGAAAGCCGACAAAACGAGGTACTACCTGCTGGCGCACGGCAGCCATTTGCTCGATACAGCCTATTTCCTGGCCGGTGCCATTGGCTGGGTGAATGCCCAACTGGTGCAAAAATTCGGTGCCTGGTGCTGGAATATCCAAACCGAATTTACCAACGGGGCCGTGGGCCATCTGAACCTGACGGTTCCCTTTCGGGGCGATTGGTTCGAGGGGTTCACGGTATCGGGTGAGTGGGGCAGTGTGGAGGGTAAAACCTACAATCCGTGGTATTTTAAGGGCAGTGATGTGCGTTGCTTCTCCGAGCGCGAGGCCAGCTATCGACAGGTGTTGGGAGCCGATGCCCATGTCTATAAACTACAGCTGGAAGCCCTGGTCGACACCGTGTTGACGGGGGTACCCCAGCGCGGCACAACCGTTGCCGAAGGCATCGAGAATGTTAAAGCCATGCTGGCCGTTCAGCAATCGGTGGCCCGCAAAACAGGAATTTACCTGGATACCATCACCGAAGGCGAGCTATGAACGAACTGGGTATTTTTGCAAAAACATTCAGCGGGCCGTTGCCTGCGGTGTTAACGGCTGTTGACGCGCTGGGTCTGCACCGAATCCAGTTCAATTTTTCCTGTACAGGTCTGCCGTCTATGCCCGATGCGGTGGATGAAGCAACTCAAACGGCTTGCCAAACAGCGTTGCAGCAAACCCCGGTGGCGATTGAGGCTGTGTCTGGCACCTTCAACATGATTCACCCCGACCCCGCCGAGCGGCAGGCAGGTCTCCACCGACTGGGGGTAATTGCCCGGCAGTGCCATTGGCTGGGTACTAACCTGGTGACACTTTGCACGGGCACCCGAGCGGTAACTGACATATGGAAGGCGCACCCAGGTAATAACCGGGCCGATGCCTGGTACGACCTGCGCCAAACCCTCGACGGGGCATTACTGCTGGCCGAACAGTATGACCTGGTGCTGGGAATAGAGCCGGAAGCCGCCAACGTGATTAACTCGGCAGACAAAGCTGCCCGGTTGTTGCGCGACGTAAATTCACCCCGCCTTCGGATTATTTTCGATCCGGCTAACCTGTTCGGGCAAGAGCCGCTATCAGTCATTCAGCAGCGAATTGCGCACGGATTGGATGCGTTGGGGGAGTATATCGTGTCGGTTCATGCAAAAGACCGTAGTGAACAGGGGCAGGTGGTGGCTGCCGGGCGGGGTATTCTGCCGTATCCTGATTTTTTGCGTGGCTTAACCCGCATTGGTTACCGGGGCAGTCTGATACTGCATGGCCTGGCAGCCCATGAGGTAACCAACAGCGTGCAGTTTCTCCACCAGCAACTCGACCAACTCGAATTTACTTCATCTTATGATTCATAGTACCCATTCCGTTCATTCCTGTCATCATGTTCAAAGTTTCCGTTTAGCAAGGCATGTATTCGATTTCGGCCCCTCTCTGCTGGATAAGGATACAAGGCATTGCCGATAGGAGAACAAACAAAGCTACGCTTATACGTCGGCACAGGGCTTGCAAAATTCAGAATGTTCCTTACAGAATTCTTGCAAAACGCTCCACTCACCCTTTTTCCCAGTTATAAAGGTATAGTTCGCCAAACGAGGCCGCTATAACTGATTACCTTAAACTCCAGGTAGCACATGGACCACTCTCATCACAGCCACTCACCAAAAAAGGAATCTCCCGCCGAAAAGCATCCGAGCGGAATCGACATGGATCATTCTAAAATGAACCACAGCCAAATGAAAGCTGGACCGATGGGCCACAGCGGCCACGATCACGGGGCAATGATCACTGACTTTTTGCGCCGGTTCTGGATTTGCCTCGCCCTGTCGGTGCCGGTTGTGCTGCTGTCGATGATGTTCCGCGACTTAACGGGCTATACCTTCGACTTTCCTTACCAAAAGGGGGTAGTGCTGGTACTGGCTACGGTCATTTATGGCTATGGCGGCTGGCCCTTTCTGACGGGTATGGCGGGCGAATTGTGGAACCGTAAACTAGGCCAATCCAGGCCGGGCCAATCCAGG
>JBBQUC010000401.1:0-4507 GCA_038212815.1 Cytophagales bacterium | reverse complement strand
CACACTCTACTGGTTAGACCGAGTCATATCCACTTTGACCGTAAAAAGTACGAGTCGCCCTACGCTAATACGCTGGTGCTACGGCTAGAAGCAGAGCAAACCGTGTTGCTTCAGGAAGAATACTACTCCATTGGGGGTGGGTTTGTGATTCGGAAAGGCGAAGAGAATACCCCTAAACCACCCGTTACGGTGCCGTATCCATACAGCACTATGACCGAGTTGAAAGCCCACTTAACTACGCATACCCTCACGCTTCCCGCCCTCATGCTGGCCAACGAAGCCGCCATTACGGGCCGGTCGGCACGGGAGATTAACGGGCGCATCGACCAGATACTCGACTTCATGCACCGGGCTGTTCGGCGGGGGCTGCGGCACAAAGGCACGCTGCCCGGCTCCATCCGCCTGCGCCGGAAAGCCCCGTTTCTGTATCAGCAGGCTAAAAGCATGGCTCACTCGTCCGACAGTTTTCTGATTTTCCTGAATGCCTACTGCCTGGCAGCCTCCGAAGAAAATGCTGCCGGGGGCATTGTGGTAACGGCCCCTACATCGGGAGCGTCGGGCGTGATTCCGGGGCTAACGTTTCTGGCCCGGCAGCATTTTCATTACGACCGCGCCACCCTGCGGGCAGGTATGCTCGCAGCAGCGGCTATAGGCTTTTTAGTGAAGCACAACGCCAGTATTTCGGGGGCCGAGATGGGCTGCATGGGCGAGATTGGAACGGCCTCGGCAATGGGTGCAGCTTTCCTGACTCAGTGCGCAGGGAAACCCATTGCCGCTATCGAAGCTGCTGCGGAAATCGGTATCGAGCATCACTTGGGCATGACCTGCGATCCCATTGGTGGGTACGTGCAGATTCCGTGCATTGAGCGCAACGCCATGGGGGCAGTAAAAGCTTACAACGCCTTTCTGCTGGCCACATCGGGCGCACCCGCCAACCAGAAAATATCGCTCGATGCCGTGATAAAGGTCATGAAATCCACGGGCCGCGATATGTCAACCAAATACAAAGAAACTTCCGAAGCCGGGCTAGCCCTCAGTGCCACAGAGTGTTAGAAAGATCGTCAGTTGCTGCGCGGCATTATTTGATAGTTGTTATTGATAATCAGCTACCCTTTTTGCTACATTTATCTCTTCGTATTTACTAGTTGTTGGTGCCGAAAGCCAGACAACGTTCGTACCAGAAAAAAGAGCCGACAGATTGGCAGAAAACCCCAGCATGACCTTTGATGAATTTCTGACTCAGAAGAAGATTGATGCCGCCCGGTTTCGGGCAGCAGAACCGGCCCGCTATGCCGAATGGAAGGCATTATTTGAGCAGGTAAACCCGGAGAGTTTTACAGGCCAGAAAAAATTTCTCCTCAATCGCACCCGCCGAACCTACCTTTTGGCGTAACTTACTACCCTATAGCCCGTCTCAATGGGTGTTTACTGTATTAACCATAAACTTTAGTTAACCATGAGTGTCTCCATCGGCCAACTGAAAGGCATTACAACGGAGGTTGTTGCGGCCCTGAAAGCCCAGAAAATTGACAACAGCCAGGAACTCCTCGACGCGGCTAAAACCCCGCAAAACCGCAAAGCCCTGGCCAGTGCTGCCGGTGTTGAAACATCGGTCATTCTGGAACTGGCCAACCGCGCCGACCTAGCCCGGATCAATGGTATTGGGGCCGTGTATAGCGACCTGTTTGAGGAAGCCGGTGTCGATACCGTAAAAGAACTCGCCCGCCGGTCGCCCGAAAACCTGTTTGCCAAGTTGACCGAAATCAACGAGGCCAAACAAATAAGCAAGCGGGCTTTGTCGCTCACCGAAATAACTGATTTTATCGATCAGGCCAAAGCCCTGCCCGGTGCTTTAGAGTATTAATGAAGCACAGACTTTAGTCCGTGCTACCCAGTAGAAGCTGCCACGTTGATATTGGTGTTAAGGTTAACCCTTGCCACTATCGGCAGTGGCAGTTTTTTTAGTTACCTTCTTCCTAAATTCTATGAAAACCTCCCTGAAAACCCTGCTCTTTTGCACAATAGTATCCGTTAGCGGCTTTGCCCAATCCAGGAACGTACTGGTTGATGCTACAACCCAGTTTATGAGTACGCTGAGTACTGACGAACTGCAAAAGACAACGTATGCCTTTGCCGATTCTCTCCGGTTTAAATGGACGAACCTGCCCGT
This sequence comes from Cytophagales bacterium, assembly GCA_038212815.1. Lineage (GTDB taxonomy): Bacteria > Bacteroidota > Bacteroidia > Cytophagales > Spirosomataceae > JBBQUC01. Next base: position 2,337 of record JBBQUC010000401.1, on the reverse strand, counting down.
GGGCCTGGTACCCCGCCCGGGCATTCAATATGGTGCGCTGTCGGATAAAAGTCGCCTGGCATTTCACCGCGTACTAGCGGCTATGCTCAGCTCGCAGGGATATTTAAAAACCACGAGTATCATGCAGTTAGATGATATTCTGAATATACTCTACCAGCAGGCATTTGATAAGGGGGCAATCAATGAAAAGATGCTCACTCAGATGCAAAATATGAAATGGGCACACGGCAACTATTACATATCTATTTGGGGGAAACCACAGGCGAATGACCCATGGGGACTAAATTTTGGTGGGCACCACATGGCCCTGAGCCTTACCGCAAGGGGGCAAACTATATCCATGTCGCCTTATTTTGTCGGAACAGACCCATCGGAGGTGAAGTTGGGTAAATACGCGGGCTTACGGGTATTGAGCAAAGAAGAAGACTATGGGTTTATGCTCATCAACGCCCTCTCCGACGCGCAAAAAGCGGTGGCCGTTCTGAAGCAGAATACGCCCAAAGATATTATCACCAATCCGCAGAGTAACCAACGCATTACGGAGTATTATGGCCTGGCTGGCAGCCAACTCGACGACGCGCAAAAAGAACTGCTGAAGCTCGTGATTCAGGAATATGTGCACAATTTTGAGCATACCAAAGCCCACCAACTCTTCAATAAAATTCTGCAATCGGGTCTCGATAAAATCTATTTTGCTTGGGTGGGAAGTCTCGAAAACAACAAGCCGCATTATTATATCATCAACGGCCCCGATTTCCTGATTGAATACGACAATGTAGGGTTTCAGAATGATGGCAACCACATTCACGCTATTCTGCGCGAAAAAGGCAACGATTTTGGGGCCGATCTGCTAAAACAGCATTACCTGGAAGCAAAACACTGATGCACACTACGGGTGTCAGGCCATGCTATCGGGCGATAGAAGGAGATTTCGTGCCTGGTCATGGCTCATTCGCGCTCGGCCAGATACTTCGTCAGGCGTTCGTCCACTTCGTGCAGGCTAATGTTGCTGAACAACTCGCCGTTGAGGGCCAGTGACAGCCGACCACTCTCTTCAGACACAGCAATAACGGCGGCATCGGTTGCTTCGCTCATACCCAGAGCGGCCCGGTGCCTAAACCCCAGCGAGTGGGGCAGGTTAGCATCGTCGGCTACGGGCAGAATGCAGCGGGCGGCTACAATTCGACCCTCGCTGATGATGACGGCTCCGTCGTGCAGGGGGCTGTACTGGTTCAGAATGGCCAGCAGTAGTACTTTTGACAACTCGCCATCGACCACCTCGCCCGATTGCACAAACTTATCCAGTTCGTCATTTTTACCCACCACAATCAGCCCCCCCGAAAACTCGGCGGCCAGCACTTTACAGGCCTCCAGAATGGGCTGTAGGTGCGTGGTTGGCTCGGTAACCAGGGGCTTGCGTAACAGCCAGTGCCGCAGCGACTGGCTACCAGTAAAACTGGTCGATTTGCCAATCAGCAATAAAAACCGCCGGATTTCCTGCTGGAAAATAATGATGAGTGCCAGGGCACCCACGCTGATAAAATACTCTAAAATAGTGGTGAGCAGGTGTAGGCTAAGGGCTTTAACAATCAGGTAGGTCAGGTAAACCAGCAGGTAGCCAATAAATACCCGGCTGGCTACACTGCCCCGCACGAGGTTATAAATCTGATACAGCAGCAGCGCTACTAAACTAACATCGAGGAGGTCGAGCCAGCCGACTTCCAGAAAACCAATATGCAGGACAAGCATTCGGGCGTAGGGGAACGTTCTGAAGCTAAAGATAAGTAGTTTCCGATTATACCGGCATGGGCTGCCCCTCCGTAGCCAGATCGGTAGCCGGAAAAATGCCCTGCGCTTCGGCCAGAAAAGGGGCCAGGTCTTTGTAACGCGAGGAGTAGTGCCCCAGCAATAATCGCCCTACGCCCGCCAGGCGGGCAATCTGGGCAGCCTGCTGGGCGGTTGAGTGATAGACTTCAGTAGCCCGACCAGCGTGTTCATCCAGAAAGGTAGCCTCGTGGTAGAGCAAATCAACGCCGGTAATCTGCGGTACAATTGCCTCGTTGTAGCGCGTGTCGGAGCAGTAGGCATACGCGCGGGCTGGGGGGGCAGGCGTGGTATAATCAGCGGCAGCATACAGCACCTCGCCAGTTGACGTACGGACATCCTGGCCATTTTTCAGGGTTTTCAGTACCTCTACCGGCACGTCGAGGGGTAGTTTGTCGCGCAGCAGGTGCGGTAGCGGTGGTTTCTGCCGAAACAGAAATCCCGTGCAGGCAATGCGGTGCTGGAGCGGTATGCTCTCGACAGTCAGGTGGGGCAAATCAAGGAGGAGGGCGG
>JBBQUC010000400.1:0-4508 GCA_038212815.1 Cytophagales bacterium | reverse complement strand
GATAAGCCAGAAACTGCGCCCGTGGGTGGCGGCAATGAGGTTATCGTTTTTCACGGCTAAATCGTGGATGGGTACCGGCGGCAGGTTCAGTTGTAGCTTTGCCCAGTTGTCGCCATCATCGAAGGATACCCAAACCCCCTTCTCCGTACCCGCATAGAGTAGTCCTTTGCGCTTGGGGTCGGCTCGCACCACCCGCACAAATTCATCGTTCGGGATGCCTTTGGTTGGCACCGTCCAGGTTTTGCCGTAGTCCAGCGTTTTGTAAATGTAGGGCGTGTAGTCGCCAAATTTATAGGCCGTTGCAGCCACGTAAGCCCCACCTTTCACAAACGGATTCACCTCCACGGCGTTAATCATGTTGTCCGCAGGTGAGGTGGGTGGGGTCACGTTTTTCCAGGTTTTGCCGCCGTCGGTGGTCACATGAACCAGCCCATCGTCGGAGCCGGTCCAGAGTTCGCCTTCGGTGTAGGGTGATTCAGCAGCCGCAAAAATGTTGGCGTAGTATTCAGCCCCGGTATTATCCTGCGTAATCAATCCCCCCGACGATTTGATGGTTTCCGGTGCTCCCCGCGACAAATCGGGGCTGATGACTTCCCAACTTTCGCCCCCGTTCAGGCTGACGTGCAGGTGATTGGAGCAGGCGTAGAGTTTTTTGGGGTTATGCGGACTGAAAAAGACGGGGTAGTTCCAGTTGAAGCGGTATTTCATCACGTCGGCCCCCGAACCGGCGGGCAGGTCGGGATATACGTTGGTCGAGCGTTCCTGCCCGGTGGCAATATCTTGCATGGTCATGTAGCCTTTATAGTCGCCCCCAAATACCACCTCGCTGTGGAGCGGGTCGGGGGCGAGGTAAGCACTCTCGCCGATGGCTAATGCTGTCCAGTCTTTTTCGGTCACGGCTGCACGCCCCGTCCGGTGCGGAATCCGAACGCTGGTATTGTCCTGTTGAGCACCATAAATCCGGTACGGAAACGCATTATCGGTCGATACCCGGTAAAACTGCGCCGTGGGTTGGTTGTGATAGGTTGTCCAGTGGTTGCCGCCATCGGTAGATACCTGCCCGCCCCCATCGTCGCCAATAATCATGCGCTGGTTATTGTCGGGGTCGATCCAGAGGTCGTGGTGGTCGCCGTGGGGGGCATTTTTGAGTTCAAAAGTTTTGCCGCCATCTTTCGAGATGCCGTAGCTCACGTTCATCACATACACCAAATCTTCGTTTTGCGAGTCGGCATAAATCCGGCAGTAATACCAGGCCCGCTGCAACAAAGCCCGATCCTGATTGATGCGTTCCCAAGTCTTCCCCGCATCATCGGAGCGATACACACCAGGAGCCTCTGAGTTTTCGATGATGGCCCACACCCGGCTGGCGTTTTTGGGCGAGATGGTCACGCCAATAATACCGTTGATGCCTTTGGGCATCCCTGTTTTGTCAGACAGGTTCTCCCAAGTATCGCCCCCATCGGTACTTTTCCAGAGTTTGGAGTCAGGCCCACCGCTATCCATGCGATACCCGTTTCGGCTCATGTTCCAGGTGCTGGCATACAGAATGCGCGGGTTGTTGGGGTCGAGAATCAGGTCGGCGGCACCAGCTTTGTCGTTGATATAGAGGATTTTCTTCCAGGTCAGACCCCCGTCAGTGCTGCGAAAAACACCCCGCATCGCGTTGGGTTTCCACAGATTCCCCATTGCCGCCACATACACTACATCGGCGTTTTTGGGGTGAACCCGAATCCGGGCAATGTGCTTCGAATCAGTGAGGCCAATGGATTTCCAGGTCGCCCCGGCATCGGTCGATTTCCAAAGCCCCGAACCAGAAGCTACATTATTGCGGAGGGTTTGTTCCCCCTCGCCAACATAGATCACGTTGGGGTCACTTTCGGCCACGGCCACCGCGCCAATGGTGCCACCAAAATAAGCATCGGTGATGTTTCCCCACGTTTGTCCGGCATCGGTAGTGCGCCAGACACCACCGCCCACACTTCCCATATAATACAGATTGTGGTTGCCCCTCACGCCCGTCACTGTGCAGGAGCGACCTCCCCGAAACGGCCCCAATTCGCGCCAGCGGATGCCCTCGTACAGGGTAGTGCTGAACGGAGGTAAGGAACTGGTTTTAGACGGTTGGGCATTGACTAAGTGGCTAACCGATAGGGCAAGAGCCAGACAGTGGAGTAGTTGTTTCAGCATCAGTTGGGTTGGTTAATCATCCCTGAATCAGTGAGTTGATAAACGGGGGTGGCAGGCGTTTTTTCGATGCCTGTTCATAACTGTAGGCGAGGGTCAGCAATAAGCCTTCCTGAAAGGCCCCGGCTATAAACGAGAGACCGACGGGCAGGCCATGCACCCTGCCCATGGGTACGGTAATGTGCGGATAACCCGCCATTGCCGCTGGCGGACAGAAATAAAACCCGGTGTCATAGTCGCCGTTAATGAGGTCTATGCAGCCCGCAAAACCAATGCTGGTGCCGCAAATGGCAGCTAACTTCTGGGTAGTCATCAGCGCGTCGATGCGCTGCCGCGAACTGCGGGTTTTGGCCAGTGCATCGGTATATTCCCTGCTGGCCAACCCGCCTTTGGCCTCGCTGCTTTCCAGCGTTTCCTGGTTGAAGAATGGCATCGCTTTGGCCGCATTCTTTTTGTTGAAAGCAATCACATCGGCCAGCGTCTTTACGCCCGCGTTGGCGGTGGAGAGGTAACGGTTCAGCCCGTCCTTAAACTCGTATTGCAATACCGTAAATTCGGCCCCGCCAATGTCGCTGATGGATTTGAGCAGGTCTATTTCGACAATCGTTGCCCCCTGTTTTTTCAGCACGTCAATGGCTTCTTTATACAGGCTAACCACGCCTTCGTGTCCTTTCAGAAACGATTTCTCCACGCCAATCCGCTTACCCGACAAACCCCCCGCGTTCAGAAAGGTCGTGTAGTCGGTGGTTGCCTTGCCGGTGCTTTCTGCCGTGACGGCATCGGCGGGATCAACGCCCGTCATGGCTCCCAGCAAAATAGCTGCATCGGTAACGGTTCGGGTCATCGGCCCGGCGGTGTCCTGCGTTTTGGAGATCGGAATAATCCCGCTGCGGCTCACCAACCCGACTGTTGGCTTCATACCCACCAACCCACAAAACGACGAGGGCGCAATCACTGAGCCATCCGTTTCGGTGCCAACGGCCACCGCGCAGAGGTTGGCCGCCACAGCCGCACCCGACCCCGAACTGGAACCAGATGGGCTACGATCCAGCACATACGGGTTTCGGGTTTGCCCACCCCGGCTGCTCCACCCACTGCTCGACCGGGTTGAACGGAAATTGGCCCATTCGCTGAGGTTGGTTTTGCCGAGAATCACGGCCCCGGCCATCCGCAATTTGCCCACCACAAACGCATCGGTAGTTGCTTTGTGGCCGTCGAGTGCCAGCGAACCGGCAGTGGTCATCTGTTGGTCGCCCGTGTCGATATTGTCTTTTATCAGTATAGGTATGCCATGCAGCTGCCCCCGAATTTTACCGGCTTTCCGCTCCTGATCCATCGTTTTGGCAATTTTCAGGGCATCGGGGTTAACCTCGATCACGGCGTTCAGAGTGGGGCCGTTTTTGTCAATCGACTCAATACGATCCAGATACAGTTTGGTAATGGCTTCCGAGGTATATTGCCCCGACTGCATCTTTTTTTGCAAATCGCCGATGGTCAACTCATTTAGTTCAAACTTGTCGGTGAAGGTCGCAACCCCCTTGTCGGTGTCTTTCCTGTTGTCGGTTGTGCAGGCGGTTACGGCCACCGATGTAGCCGAAATACCGACCACTGAGCTGTTTTTGATAAAATTCCGTCTATTCATGCCTTTGAGATACGTTTGACAAGTGATTCTGCCAGAATATACACCTATTTTTTTGCCGTTGCTGTAGATATGCCATTGGGCTGAGTCGCTATAAGTGCTGTTGGTTTGCCGGCACTCATCTCAAATTTAGCCCAGTATCCCTCCAGTCCTTTAACCTTGAACTCGTTCAATTTTGTTGGTATGAGTTCGTACTCCTTATCACCCTCCACCGCCACTCGCAGGGCATTATCCTTGACAAACGTTTTGAGCGTCACGCCATTCAGATCAAACTCGCCTGTGTACTTCTTTAACTCGTCGGTGGTCAGCTTATACCCGCCCTTGCCCTGAAGTTCGTCTAATTTCTGTTTCGTTTCGAAATTATCTTTAATCGCCAGTGCCTTTTTGAAATTGACAACGGCATTGGCGGTGTCTTTTTTGGCCACGAAGAAATCGCCGTAAGAGTCAAAGACATTATAGCTATCAGGGTAGTTGGCCACGTTGAGTTTGAACAGACTTTCAGCCTTTTTAAATTTCTTACTGTTCAGCGCGTCATAGCCCAAATAGTTTATCAACGGCTCGGTGGGTGCCACTTTATACCCCATCCGTTTAGAGACCGTGGCGAAATGGGTCGCGTATTTATCGGCTAAAGCAGTGGTCGTATCTGTAAACTCCTTCTGGCTCAACTTGAGGTTGTAGTAACTAA
>JBBQUC010000399.1:0-4511 GCA_038212815.1 Cytophagales bacterium | reverse complement strand
GCCCTGATGCGGGAGTTTAACGACCCCATTGAGGCCGCCAATCGGTTTTATACGACCTATAATGGGCTGAGCGGATTTGAACGCGAAAAAGGTGAAGCCCTGCGGCTGCTCGATAAACAGCAGAAACGCCTGCAAAGCCAGATCGACGGAGGGTTGCAACGGCTCATTGCCCGCGAAGCAGGGCCATCGCACGAAGAGCTTGGCAATATTCTGATGGCACATTTGCACGAAATACCCACGCTGCCTGGTGGCCGCTCGCCCGAACGGGTAGAGTTGACCGATTTTTACCGCGACCAGCCCATCAGCATCAAGCTCAAGACCGAGATCAGCCCACAGCGCAATGCCGAGGGGTACTACCGGAAAGCCAAAAACGAGAAAATTGAGGAAGAACACCTGAACAACCAATTGGCCAGACGCGAACGTGAACTGGCAGAACTGCACCAGCATCGGGCAGCCATTACCCCCATGCAGTCGCTGAAGGAGTTGCGAAAGTACTTGAAACAGTATCAGCTACTTGCCAACACTGGCTTGGCCTCGACCGACCCCACCGAACTCTTCAAGCAAGCTGAGGTAGAAGGCTTCAGGATTCTGATTGGGCGTAATGCTAAAAATAACGACCTGCTAACCCAGCGGTATAGTTACAAAGATGACCTGTGGCTCCACGCCCGCGATGTAACAGGCTCGCATGTAGTGGTAAAATACAAAGCGGGCAAAGCGTTTCCTCAGCGCGTTATCGAGCGGGCGGCTGAGTTAGCGGCCTGGCACTCAAAACGCCGAACAGATACGCTTTGCCCGGTTATTGTTACCCCTAAGAAATATGTACGGAAACCCAAAGGGCTGGCACCAGGACAGGTAATTGTCGAAAAAGAAGATGTTATCCTGGTAATCCCCCGCCCGTAGGGGCGACCCCGTGTGGTCGACCTCTTAGCATAAGGTTAAACCGTCTGCATCAGCCCCAGCATTTCCTGCCAGGTTTTATCCCACGAATTATCAGTCAAAAACGTGTCGATAGCCGTCCAATTGGTTGGGTGCTTTTGGGCTAAGGCCTGCTCGATGGCCTGCTCAAACTGACTGGCGGAATCAGCTATCTGTGCAAAATTGGTAGTGCCGTAGGTACGAACCACATCGCGGATAGGGGTGGAAACAACCGGCAACCCAGCCGCCAGGTATTCGGGCGTTTTGGTCGGGCTAATAAAGCGGGTCGATTCGTTCAGGGCAAAGGGTAGCATAGCTACATCCCAATTACTAAAATAGGTAGGCAGTTCGGTATAGTCTTTCATGCCCAGGTAATGGATATTATCTCCTTTGGGCAGACAGGCGGGGTCAACCTTCACGGTTGGGCCGAGAAAAATAAACTGCCAGTCAGGCCGTCGGCGGGCCAGTTCTGTTACCAGGGCGCAGTCGAATCGCTCGTCAATTACGCCACTAAACCCAATGCGCGGATTAGGAATCGTGCGCTGATCGGCGGGGTCGGGCATGGGTTGACGGGCTTTGGCGAAATGGTTGTAGTCGATGCTGCTCGGAAAAGCGTATACCTGCGGATGCCGCGATTGTTTAGCTTCGTATAGGCTATAGCCCCCCGTAAAGACCAGATCGGCCTGTTTAATCAGTTGCTTCTCAAGGTCGATCAGTTCGCGGGGGGCACCCATAAACGCCGACAGCTCGTCCATGCAATCATAAACCGTGAGAGATGGGGCCAGGTGGCTGCTGAAGAGCAGTGCCATAGGCGTATAGTACCAGGCGGCAAACTCCGTCAGTTGCTCACTCTCGATCAGTTGATCGACCATCCGGCGTTGGTAAGCCATTACATCCTCCCAGGCAGTGCCGTGTGGCACATGCGGCACCACTACGTGTAGGTTAGCATTAATGGGCCGTACTTCAATGCGTAGCGTGTCGCCCCAGATAGGTTCTTCCAGAAACCACACCCGGCATTGCTGACTGGCACGGGTAAGTAGGTGTTGTGGTCGCTGGTAAACGAAATTCCATCGAAGATGGGAGAAGCAGATTAAGTTTTCGACCGAACGCTTAGTTTCCGGATTCGCAACCTGCCGGTCTGTCCGTTTTGCCACAAACGGACGGGGAGCCGACCCAGAGTTATGGAGAGTATCTAATGCGCTGATTTCGGCAATTGCAGATTCCTGAATTTTCATAAACGGTATAAATAGTAAAAAGTTGATAATCAAACAGCCGGGCAACATAGCCAGGCTGTTCTATTCGCTTACCAAAGCCTAGGGGCAATATGTGTGCGTTGAAAACCTGTCTCTGTGAAGTTGATCCAACATAATACCACTCGGACAACTTACTTATATAACTAACAAGTCGGTACTATTGTTAACGAATAGACTACTTATAATGAGCAAGCGGCCCAGTGGAATAGTGCAAAAAAGGTGGGTGGGTCTATACGTTTATCGCTGGATTAGTACGGCTGCGGTTTGAGCCTTGCTGCCTGTCTGTACCCGCACTATATACCGCCCTGCCGGTAGCTTTTGAACGGATAGAGTGCGGATATGAAGCCCGGCGGGCGAGGATACTTCTGGTAAGATGGCTACTGCTTGCCCCGCCAGGTTAGTCAGGGTCAACGTAATGGGGCCGGGGGTATCGGTGGTAAATTGCACGGTCAGGGTTTCAGTGGTGGGGTTTGGATAAACCCGCAATGCACTCGGTTCAGGCTCGGTAGCCGTTAGGGGCGGCACATAGGCTACATACGCCACATCGCGCAGGAGAAGGCTGTTTGGGTCGAAGACCACCCCCGTTGCCGTACCGCGTGTCGGGAGTGTAAACCCCTGCCTCACCTGGTTATTCAGTACCGTTACCGTAGTATCGCCCCCTGCCGACTGTACCCGGATTTGCACAGGCATGGTAAAAAAAGTCGGATTGGTACGAGCGGTTTGCTCAATCTGTACCCGTACCTGCGTGGCACTGATAGGGCTATACGACACCTGGTAGGCTGGGTATCCCTCGCCATAGACCCACTCTTTGAAAAAATAGTCCAGGTTTTGCCCGCTCACCTGCTCGGCTACGTGCTGAAAATCGTCGGTAATGGCCGTGCTGTAGGCTACGGGTGAGGCCGTATAAGCCCGCAGTATACGCACAAAAGTGCTGTCGCCTACAATACCCCGGAGCATGTGCAGCACCGTAGCTCCTTTGGCATAGGTGCGGTTCCCATCGAATATATTGCCAAAACTGCTGATGTCCTGCACATACAGCGTGCCTTTAGCCTGCCGGGCGCGGCTCATAAAATTAGCCATATACGCGTTATAGGCTTTTTTATCCTGCGAAGCTTCGGTATAGAGAGCTTCGGCGTAGGAAGCAAACCCCTCGTTGAGCCAGATATTTTGCCAGTCGCGGCAGGTAATTTTATCCCCAAACCACTGATGCGCCAACTCGTGCGCAATGATATACGGGCTAAACGACCCCATCGACGAGATGGTCTGGTGTTCCATGCCGCCCCCAATCCCGAACTGCGCATGGCCGTACTTATGCGCCCAAAATGGATACGCCCCGAATAATCTCGAAAATACCCCCAACATGGCCGGGGTCTGGTCGAGGTTTGGTTTATTCCCAGCCAGGGCTTCGGGATAGAGGTAGTGGGTAACGGGCAGGGTTTGATTTCCTACCGTAAACGGCGTATCATACCGCTCGTAATTGGTCATGGCCACCGAAATCAGGTATGGCGCAATGGGGTAGCGGTTACGCCAGCGGTAGGTATGCGTACCGTCGGCATTATGGGTGGTATCAATCAGGGTGCCGTTGGAGACAGACACAAAATAAGGTACCGCCGTGATGCTCACTGCCGATGAATCGGCTTTATCGGCGGGAGTATCTTTGTTCGGAAACCAGTCCGACGCACCATAAGGTTCGCTCAATGTCCAGATAACAGGACTGCTGTTGGGGCCGTGGGTCGAGAAGGTGACACTCCCCAGCGACCGGCCCGGCCAGCCCTGATACCAAACCGTTAGGGTGAGGACTTCGCCAGCAGCGAGCGGACGGGCGGGGGTAATCAGGAGTTGGTTTTTTTCGTGGGTAAACCCTAGTTTACTCTCCCCCACCTTCACCGAATCAACCTGAAGGGCATCCTGCAAATCCAGAAAAAACTGGCTCAGTCCCGGTTGTGTACTTTTCAGCGACAGGGTAGCGGCTCCACGCAGGTAATTGGGCTGGTGGGTCAGGCGCAGGTTAAGGCCATAATAGGTCATGTCGATTCGCGTATCGCCGGGATACTGCACCCTGGCGCGGGGGTTAGTAGCCAGTTGATTATACTGCCGGATTTTTCCCTCGGCGCAGTACGTGGCTCCATCAGGCACGGGCTGGGCGCAGAGTGGGGCCGCAATCAGCAGCGATACGGCAAGGAATACGTTGTTCATAACCGGTGGTTTCCTAAAAAACGCCGTAAGAGCCGGAGCCAATATAGTATTTCATAGCTAAGAAGAATGCGCATGGGTGTTTTTTAGAGCTAAAGTAGTGCTGTCAATCCAATTTGTCGGTATCTTTAGGCAGTTAACTACTCAATT
>JBBQUC010000398.1:0-4523 GCA_038212815.1 Cytophagales bacterium | reverse complement strand
GACCCGTTCCGGCCTTTCGGTGGCCGCTACAACGTCATGCGGAATACCTTCGAGAAAGGAGGCTTCACAGGGGGTGAGTCGATGAATATCAAGTCGGGTAGTGTGGGTAACTTTGCCTATAACCTAGTGATCGGTTCGGCTACCAACGGCCCCAAAGCCTCGAACAACGGCGGTAAAAACCCGCAGACAAACTTCCTGTTCTTCAACAACACCATTGTGCATAGTGGCTACCGCCGGGCAGCAGCGGGCCGGGGTGGTTCACTCAATTTTGAAGAAGGCTCTAGAGGCGGGTTTTTCAATAACCTGATGGTGAATTGCAAGTATGGGCCACGCATCGTTGGGGCAACTGCCAACTATTCGGGCAACGCACTGGTAGTAGCTGATACGGCCAATATCAAGTACAGCAATAACTATAACTATGTGGACTCGGTAAAGTATGCCAATGAGATTTACCCGGTAGGTTTCGCTACCAAACCGCAGCCGACCGATATACCGGTACCCAGTTCATACCTGCCTGCTACCTATAAGCCAGGGCAGGCGTTCGATGGAACAACCGTAGTAGGTAAAAATAATCCGCTCTTCACTAATTTCGTACTGCCGTACACGGCTACCAAAAAAGTGGGTGACGTAAGTTTTGTGGGCATGTATAATTTCCGGCTACAGGCTAGTTCTCCCGCTATTGGCAAAGGTACTACTTCGTTTCAGCCAATTACAGTGGTGCCTGTTAGTGTTAACTTTGGCTCTAGCGAAATTACCCCGCCGAGTTTAGACATGGGTTGCTACCCCAGCAATGGGAAAGGTAATTTGCATTGATAAGATAAAGAGGGCCGCAACGGACGTTGAAAGAGTGACTGGCTGACCTGTACCTCGTTGGTCACTCTTTCAACGTCCGTTGCGGCACTTTAACCTAAGTTTGCTATGAAACCAATTTTTCTCCTGTTATGCTGTGTACATCTGGCAATGGGTCAAGGGCTATTTATCGCTAAGCCTTACCTGCAAATTGGCCATCACCCCACCCCTGAGTCACTTCAACTGCTGTGGCACACGCCCGATGTTGAGGCTGTCTGGATGGTAGAACACCGGGCTACTGCTCAGGCGATCTGGCAACAATCGGCCCCGCCCGTGGCAACCCGAATTGCCGTGGCGGGTATAGCGGCCCACCGGGTGTATCGGGCCGCCCTTACGGGCCTCAAACCGGGCAGTACGTTTCTGTACCGGGTACTGAAAAACGGCAGTGAAGTCTTTGCGGCTGAGGCTAAAGCCCCACCGGGGGCTAAGCAGCCGTATCGGTTTGTGGCCTTTGCCGATATTGGTGCCGACACACCCGTACAGAAGCGGCTGGCTACCCGTGCCTACCTGGAAAAGCCCGATTTTGTGGTGGTGCCCGGTGATATCGTGTATAATCGTGGCCTGATTTCGGAGTACCGAACTCGCTTTTGGCCCATTTATAATGCTGACAAGGCCGATTCGGCAGGGGCACCCCTCATGCGGTCGGTACCGATGATTGCCGCTCCTGGTAATCATGATATCGACACCCGCGATCTGGATAAGCACCCCGGCGCACTGGCTTATTACTACTACTGGAATCAACCGCTCAATGGCCCGCTGGGAGAGGAGGGAGGTCCACTGGTGCCACCCCTAACGGCCTCTACCGACAACCGCCGGGCCTTTACCGAGGCCGCTGGTGAGGCTTACCTAAAAATGGCTAATTACTCCTTCGACTATGGCAATGCCCACTGGACGGTACTCGACTCGAACCCCTACGTGGACATTACAGACAAAGCCCTGGCCGAGTGGGTAGCCAATGATTTGGCCAACGCCAAAGAAGCTACCTGGCGGTTTGTGATGTTTCATCACCCTGGGTTCAGCTCATCGCGGGCGCATTTCGAGCAACAGCAAATGCGGTTACTGTCTCCGGTGTTCGAGGCTGGTAAGGTCGATGTTGTATTTACCGGCCACGTGCATAATTACCAGCGATCTTATCCGCTCACGTTTGTGCCCGATAAAAAAGGCGTGTTGCTAGTGGCAGGCATGGGTAGCAAAACGGCAGCAGGCCGGGTAGTCAATGGCCGGTGGACACTCGACAAAACCTTCGATGGTAAGACTCATACCAGACCGAAGGGCATCATTTACCTCGTAACCGGAGCCGGGGGGCAGATACTTTACAACCCGGAGCAAAACAACGATCCTGACTCCTGGCAGAAGTTTACCGCCAAATTCTTCTCTACTATACACTCGCTTACCGTAGCCGATGTGTCTGGCAGCACCCTGTCCATCCGGCAGGTGGATGTCAATAACCACGAACTCGATTCATTTACAATTACCAAGTAACGTCCCTCTTATTTAGTAACTGGATTGATTCCGGGTGGGCATTCCCGCCCGGAATCGTAGTGTTTAGGGAGTTATTTTGTGCATTCGGTTCCAAATTTAGAATTCAATCAAATTTGGCCGATAATTTTGCCTGTAATAAACCTGATTGGGATGAATCGCTATACGCTACTTTGTTTTTCTTTTTTGCTGGCTTTCACTACCCATGCGCAATCCGTGCAACTGCGGGTCGAAGACAGTCTGACGCATGAACCGCTGGTGGGTGTTACAGTTCGGGTCAATACCACCCCCGCCACAGGGGTTGTGACGGATACGGTGGGCCATGCGCAACTACCTGCATTGGCTGCTGGCACCTATACCCTCACCGCCAGTTTTGTGGGCTACCAACCTTACCCGCTTACCCTCACGCTACCCCGGCCCGATTCGAGTGTGGTGCTGATTCGGCTGGCCCCTGCTGCTGACGAACTGGAACTGGTCACCGTAACAGCTACGCGCACCAACCGGCGGATTGAAGACCTGCCGATTAAGGTAGAAGTGCTGGGGCAGGAAGATATGGACGAGGAGGCCGCCGTGGTGCCGGGGAATGTGGGCAGTATTTTAGGCGATATTTCCATTATCCACCTCCAGCGCACCTCCCTGGCAACGGGCAACCAGAGCATTCGGATGCAGGGCCTCGACCCTAAATACACCCAGATTTTGCGCGATGGACTGCCCCTTTACGAAGGGTTTTCGGGTAACCTGGGCGTATTGCAGATTCCACCCCTCGACCTCAAGCAAGTTGAGATTGTAAAAGGCTCGGCCTCGACACTCTACGGCGGGGGAGCCATTGGTGGCCTGATTAACCTTGTATCACGCCGACCTGGCTCTGAGCCGGAACTCACGCTGGTGGCCAACATCTCGGGTTTGCAGGAGCGCAACCTGAATGCCTACGGCAGCAGGCAGTTTACCGATAAAGTGGGTGGTACCCTCTTTGCGGGTTATACCAACGAACCCGCCGTGGATGTCAACAACGATGGGTTTTCCGATTCCCCACTGATTCATCAGTTTACCCTGCACCCGCGCCTGTTTCTGACCCCTAATGCCCAGAACAAACTGAACATGGGCTATTCCTTCGTAACCGAACGGCGCGACGGGGGGTATGCCGCAGCGGTAAACAACCCCACCGACCCTACCACGGCTAACCTCTACGTACAAACCAACCAATTGTATCGCCATACCCTCGATGCGACCTACGACCACAGCTTTGCGGGCAACCACACCGTTACGGTCAGGGGCACGTTCAGTTACTTTGACCGGCAGCAGAATGATGGCGGTTACCGCTTCGATGCCGGGCAAACATCCGGTTATACCGAACTGGCTGATTACCTGCAACGGGGCAAACACACAATGGTAGCGGGCCTGAACTTCACTCTGGAGCAGTTCCGTAAAGGCACGACCGATGCCACCCAAATTGCCGATTTCTCCTACAACACCATCGGCGCGTTTTTGCAGAATGATTATGAACTAACCAAAAAAATTACCCTCCAGGGTGGACTCCGGCTCGACCACCACAACGTGTTTGGCAACTTCTTCCTACCCCGCCTGTCAGTGCTGACCAAGCCGGGTGAGCATTTCACCATCCGTACCAGTATCGGCACAGGATATAAAGCCCCTAACGTCTTTGCCAGCGTGGTGGCCTCGGCACCGGGGGCGAGTGTACGTTACCGCTATCTGCAGCCACTCGATGCCAACGTAACCCCCGAACGATCGGTGGGTTTGAACATGGACATTGCCTATAGCGGCAACATTGGCGAAGAACTGAGTGTGCAACTCGACCAGGCGTTTTTCTACACCTACGTCAGCGACCCCATTGTGGCTCTGGCCAGCCCCACGGCTACGTCCACCCAGCCCCTGACCCGGCTGCAAAACGCGCCCTACAACCTGCGTACCCTGGGTACCGATACGTATTTGCGGCTCGAATACGATGCCATCGAGTTTTATCTGGGGTATAACCATACCGATGCCCGGCGGGTGGACTCCGGCGAATTAACCTATGTACCGTTTAACCCCCGAAATAAATTCTCGCTCACGGTAGCCTACTCCATTCCCGACAAGTGGCGGTTTGGTATCGAGGCTAGTGGGGTAGGGCAGCAGTACATCTACAACAACCAGAGAGTACCCGATTACTGGTTCTGGGCAACGGCGGTAGAGCGGAT
>JBBQUC010000397.1:0-4533 GCA_038212815.1 Cytophagales bacterium | reverse complement strand
GTTTATGGGGTATGAAGTGCTGCGCGATTATGCCGATTACCTGGGCGTACGGCTCTGGAATGCCAGTGCTAAAAGCTATATCGATGCACTACCCCGCCCTACCTCCGACCAACTCACTGTAAACGCCGTTACCCAATGACTCAACCCATTCCGTATGGTCGGCAATATCTTACCGAGGCCGATATTGCCGCTGTCAATCAGGTCTTAACCTCGCCTTTTCTGACCCAAGGGCCAACTATTGGTCAGTTTTAGACTGCTTTTGCCCAGTATATTGGGGCTACCTACGCTGTGGCCGTAGCCAATGGAACAGCCGCTTTACACCTGTGCGCACTTGCCCTGGGTGTACAGCCGGGCACGCGGGTCATTACCTCACCCATTACCTTTTCGGCATCGGCCAACTGCATCCGCTATTGTGGGGGCGATGTTTATTTTGCCGACATTGACCCTGCCACCCTGGTACTCGACCCAGTGGCGGTGCGGGCTTTGCTGGAACAGCACCCCAAGGGGTATTTTGCGGGGATAGTGCCGGTCGATTTTGCAGGCTATCCGGCAGACATGGCTGCTTTCCGGCAACTTGCCGATGAGTTTGGACTATGGCTGCTCGAAGATAGCTGCCACGCTCCCGGTGCGACATTTTCTGATAGAGCCGGGCAGGTGCATGGCTGTGGCGATGGCTCGCTGGCTGAGTTGGCTATTTTCAGTTTTCACCCCGTGAAGCACATTGCCTGTGGCGAAGGGGGCATGATTACCACCAACAACGAGCAACTGTATAAACACCTGTTGCGGCTGCGCACCCACGGCATCACCAACAAACCCGACGAACTGCTTCCCCCCTACCCCGGCGAACCGGAGCGGGGCGGTTGGTATATGCAACTGCAGGAACTGGGGTATAACTACCGCCTAACCGATATGCAGGCGGCCCTCGGCCTGAGTCAGCTTACCCGCGCCGATGCCATGATGGACCGTCGGCATGAAATTGCTGCCCGGTATGATGCCGCCTTTGCCGGAACCCCTGTCCAGATTATAGTGCCACCGGCCAGGGTTAACCATGGCTACCATCTTTATGTCGTGCAGGTGGCCGACCGGAAGGGACTGTATGATTACCTGCGGACGAAAAACATTTTTGCGCAGGTGCATTATGTACCCGTGCATCTGATGCCCTACTACCGGCAATTTGGCTACAACCCCGGCGACTTCCCCCATGCCGAACAGTACTACGCCGGTGGACTAAGCCTGCCCATGTTCCCAACCCTGACCAACGACGAGCAGGAGTATGTCATTACCGCCGTCATCGACTTTGTCAATAACCGTTATTAAATGGGAATAATCCGCAAGCAGACGCTGCAAAGCACCCTCTTTTCGTACGCCGGGATTGTGCTGGGGTTTATCACACAGGGGATACTAATGCCCAAGCTGATGACCAAAGATGAAAACGGATTATTGGGGTTATGTCTGGCCAATACTATTATCCTCTCGTATATAGCTAATCTCGGCATCAACAGCGCGGGTAATCGGTATTTTACGTATTTCCGCAATCATGACCGGCAGCATAACGGATTTCTGCTGCTGGCTATGGTCACATCGGTGGTGGGTTTTTTACTGAGTATGGGATTGCTTTTTGCTTTGCGTCCCTTTGTTGTAGCCTATAATAGTGAACGGTCATCATTATTTGTTCAATACTACTACCTGCTCATTCCGTTGACCCTCTTTACCCTCGTTTTCAACGTCTTCGACAACTACGCTAAACTCCTCTACGATTCAGTGACCGGTACATTCCTGAAAGAGTTTGGGCAGCGTTTTTTTGTGATGCTGGGCGTTATTGCCTACGGACTACACTGGCTTACGTTCAGGCAATTTATAGTGGCCTGGCTCGTATCTTATGGCTTACAAGCTGCACTCATGCTGGTAAAGGTTATCCGAGACCAGAACTTTGTTAGTAGTCCCTCCTACCTGCGGGTTGAGCCAACCATGCGCCGACAACTGATGCAGTATGCAGGATTAATGCTGCTGAGCGGTCTTTCCACCCAGGTTATTCAGCACATAGATAAAGTAATGGTCAATAATTTTGCCGGGTTGGCCGCTACAGGGGTTTACACAATCAGTGCTTATTTCGGCTCGGTGATTGCTGCTCCGGCGCAGGCTCTCTACAAAGTGTCGGGCGTGGTTATTGCCGACTCCTGGAAAACGGGTGACCTGGCCAATATCCAATCTATTTACCGCAAAAGCTGCCTGAGTCAGTTATTGATTGGTTGTCTGGTTTTTATTGGGGTAGCCGCCAATCTACCCTCCGTTTTCACCCTATTTCTGCCTGGCTACGAAGCGGGTTATTACGTGATTATCTGGATTGGGCTGGGCAAACTCATCGACATGGCAACGGGCGTAAACGGCACTATTCTGGCTACCTCACGCTATTATGCCTACGATTCGCTGTTTTTTATACTCCTGGCAGCAGGCACTGTGATGCTTAACCTTTATTTAATTCCACACTACGGCCTTACGGGTGCGGCTATTGGTGGAGCCTTTGCTACGGCCCTATTCAACCTAACCCGTACTGGATTTGTCTGGGCTAAATTTGGACTGCAACCCTTCTCGTGGCGCAATGGGGCCGTACTGGTTATCGGCGGGTTGGTGTGGTGGGCTGCCGTGCAGTGGCCCTACCACAGCGATTCTTTCGTGCAGATGGCCCTCGACATAGCTATCCGGTCGGCCGGGATCACCCTGCTGTTTGGTGGATTAGTCTATGGCTGCCGCTTATATAAAGATGTATGAATACTATACAATGAACTTGAGCGCTGCCTTACCCATTGTACAGTACCCCCTACTCAGTTATACGCCTGCTAAAAAATCTGGCTCGGCTAATTCCTGTACGGGCAGGCCCTGCCTATTCATTTGGGCAATAAATGGGTCAGGGTCGAGTTCTTCGCAGTTCCAGACACCGGGTTTCAGCCAGACCCCCGTCAGCAACAGCATGGCCCCAATCATGGCCGGTACGCCCGTGGTGTAGCTTACCGCCTGCCCGCGCACCTCTTTGTAGGTTTCGGCATGGTCGCAGTTGTTCCAGATAAAATGAGTTTTGGGTTGCCCGTCTTTCATCCCCCGAATGAGGCAGCCAATGGAGGTTTGGCCCGTATAATTTTCACCCAGCGAATCAGGAGCGGGAAGTACGGCTTTCAGGAATTCGAGGGGAATTACGTCCATCCCCTGAAATTTTATGGGCTTGATACTCGTCATGTTCACATTTTGCAGCACTTCCAGGTGCGTGAGGTACGCCTGCCCGAAGGTCATCCAGAAACGGGCACGGCGAAGGGTCGGGAAGTTCTTCACCAGCGATTCGAGTTCTTCGTGGTAAAGCACATACGACTCGCGGGAGCCAATGCCGGGGTATTCGATTGGCTGGTGAACGCTCATGGCCGGAATCTCGATCCACTCACCATTCTCCCAATATCGCCCTGGCTGGGTTATCTCGCGAATATTGATTTCGGGGTTGAAATTGGTGGCAAAGGCTTTGCCGTGGTTACCCGCATTGCAGTCGATAATATCGAGGGTATGTATTTCATCGAACTGGTGTTTGGCCACATAAGCCGTAAATACCTGCGTGGCACCGGGGTCGAATCCGCAGCCTAGCAAGGCCATAATGCCCGCCTGCTCGAACCGCTCTTTGTAAGCCCACTGCCAGCTATACTCAAACTTAGCTACATCTTTAGGCTCGTAATTGGCCGTATCCATGTAGTGCGTCCGGGTTTCCAGGCAGGCATCCATAATGGGTAAGTCCTGGTAGGGCAGGGCCACATTAATTACCAGTTCGGGCTGATATTGCCGGATAAGTGCCACCAGTTCAGGAACAACGTCGGCATCGACCTGCGCCGTTTGAATGGGTACGCCGTGCATCTGCGCAATGTCGGCGGCTATTTTATCACACTTAGCCAGGGTGCGGCTTGCCAGCATAATGTCGGTAAATACCGTGCGGTTCATGGCGCACTTATGCGCAACCACGCTGCCCACTCCCCCAGCTCCAATAATCAGCACTTTTGCCATGTTTTGAGTTTAGTTGACGATTTACCCGCAAAGATAATGGGGAAGTGGCAAGGGGCAAAGGGTACCCCTCACTCCTCGCCCTTTGCCCCTACTTCCCCTTATTTCTTGTTTTTCAAACCAAGTGTTTGTATATTTGTTTATTATACAGTATCCTATACTCAACCTACGTTATGACACTCTCTGGCTCAACGGGTTCTTTTCAGCTTTCAATTCTTGGATATGGCCTCAAATCAGCTACGTTTCGCGACCGCAATGAATTGCACTGCCAGGTTTCCACCAATTGGCTCTTACAGCGAGATAGTCGGGCCACTCCACTCAAAACCTGGGAATTGAGACGATTGCTGAGTAGTTTACGGTCGTTGGGTAGTCAGGTTGTGCAGCGTACACTGGTTACTTTTGGTGGGGCAGGACTTAGCGTTGAAGGCCAGGCATTAGCCAATCAACAGTATACCGTACGCATCCAGTTAGACCATACCCTCACCCCTGACTGGCACCCTT
>JBBQUC010000396.1:0-4535 GCA_038212815.1 Cytophagales bacterium | reverse complement strand
CGATTAGTATTATCCGCCCCACCGACGTATCTTGGATTCAAGATCAACTCAACCATCGACCTCGTAAAAGCTTAGGCTATCTAACCCCGGCTCAAGTCGCTAAGAACAAGCTTTATGCACTGCAAATGTGAATCCGCGTTCTAACACTTCTATAATCCACACCTCTTACAGGTCGTCAATCTTCAATTAATCTAATTTTAACGTTAATATTCTTTAACGCATCTCTATCTTAAATTAATCTAACTTTAATCCAAAAACATGCAAAAATTGCCCATATTTGTATCCTTTTATTGCAACTTTTAGTGTGAAACTCATTTACCTCTTTTTAATCCTGCTGGCAGGACACGTAGCTTCCGCACAGGACACGTTAACGCTTACATTGCCCCAGGCCGACAGCCTTTTCCTCCAGCGAAATCTACTAGCCCTGGCAGGCCGGTTTCAAATCGAAGCGTCGCAGGCGTACATTCAGCAAGCCCGCTTGTGGGATAATCCGAACCTATCGGGCGAGTTTAATCTGTATAATTCTCCTGACCGCAAGTTTTTCGACATTGGAGGCAATGGGCAAAAGGCGTTTGCCCTGCAACAAACCATTGTGCTGGCGGGCAAGCGGAGTAAGCGCGTTGCGCTGGCTATCGAGAATGTTCGGCTCACCGAATTCCAGTTTGCTGATCTGCTGCGGTCGTTGAAGTTTACCTTACGGAGCCGCTTCTATACACTGTTTTTCCTGCAAAACACCCTGGCCATGTATCGCCAGCAGGAAGACCGGCTGGTAGAGATTATTGCGGCTTTCGACCGGCAGTTTAACAAGAATAATGTTTCGCTCCGCGAGTTGGTCCGGTTAAAAGCCCTCCGCTTCCAGATCAACAACGATCAGTTGGAACTGGAGCTGCAACTGACCGAAGCCCAGCGCGACCTGCGCAATCTATTACAAACCCCAGCCGTGCTGAAACCGCTAGTGCCACCTCTACAAGCCGGGCAACTAGTACGGCAAAGCAGCCAGCCACCCACTGTCGACGAGGCCATTGCCCTGGCCCTCGATAATCGGCCTGATGTACGGGGAGCAGAGTCGATAGTGAAGCAAAGCGATTTGAATTATTCGCTGCAAAAATCACTGGCCGTACCCGATATGCGTCTTGGTGGCCTGTTCGACCAGAATGGTAGCTATATACCGCGTTATACAGCTTTAACCGTAGCCATCGACCTGCCCCTGCTCAATAAAAATCAGGGAAACATTCGGGCAGCCCGCGCCCTAAGCGAGTATAACCGGGTGCTTCAGCGCAACAAGCGGCTCGAAGTAGAAAATGAAGTGCGGGCTGCGCTCCAGAAGATACAGAAAGTAAATGAAGCCTTCCAGGGCATTGACCCTCAGTTTGTTGACCAGTTTTTCGAGTTAAACCAGAGTATATTCCGCCAATTTGAAAAACGCAATGTATCCCTGGTCGAGTTTGTCGATTTTTTTCAATCTTACCTGGATAATACGCGGCAGCTAAACCGCATACGCGCCGAACGCATCAACGCGTTTCAGGAGTTGAACTACAGCGTTGGCGTTGATTTAATGAAGTGAGCAACAAAACCACCATGAACGTACGCAGCTATTTTGTACCAGCTATTTTACTAACGGGTCTGTTTACCGCCTGCAACCACAGCCGCAGTGAAGACCCCGCCACTACCCGGCCAGCCGTTTTTTCCCTCACCGATACCATGATGAGCCGCATTGCTATTGAAGAGGTTCGGCTACAGCCCATCCGCAGCCAGCTTCGACTAACGGGTAAGGTAGTACCCGACGAGAACCGGCTGATCAAGGTATTTCCCATTGTGGGTGGCAATGTGCGCGAGGTGCGCGTGGAACTCGGCGATTATGTGCAGCGGGGACAAACGCTGGCCGTGCTGAAATCGGGTGAGGTAGCCAATTACGACCGCGATTTGCTCGAGGCCCAGTCAGACCTGCGGATTGCCGAAAAGAACTTTCGCATTGCCCAGGAGATGAATGCCGACAAATTGAACTCCGAACGCGATGTAATTATGGCGCAACGGGAAGTAGAGCGGGCAAAAACTGAGTTGGAACGCATCAACGAGATTTTTAAAATCTATAGTGTCAATAAACAGTCGGAGTATTTTGTGAAAGCCCCAATTTCGGGCTATGTGATTGAAAAAAACATCAATCGCGACATGCAAATCCGCCCCGACAACGGCACCCCGGTCTTTACCATTTCGCAGTTAGCGCAGGTTTGGGTAATGGCCAATGTAAACGAATCAGACATCCGGCGGGTCAGAACGGGCTTGCCTGCCAATATTCAGACACTCAGTTACCCCGACCAGCTTTTTCACGGCACCATCGACAAAGTGTATAACGTGCTTGACCCTGATACCAAAACCATGCAGGTCAGAATCCGGCTCGACAATACCCGCATGTTGCTCAAGCCCGAAATGCACGCTACCGTTACGCTGGGGTTTGTGGAAGGGGGCAGTATGGCCGCTATGCCCGCTCAGGCCATTATATTCGATAAGAACAAAAGTTTTGTGATGGTCTATAAAGACCGGCAGCACATCGACACCCGCGAGGTGAAAATATACCGCTCGCAGGGCGATCTGGCCTACATTGCCAGTGGCCTCCAACCTGGCGAACGCATTATTACCAAATACCAGTTGCTGGTCTATGACGCGCTTAATGACTAATTAATGAGACATAACAGCAAGTGCCGATGGCATTCTGTTAGCCTGTATCTATCGTTCCTCCTACATTCGCCGTTGTTCATTCTACATTACTCCTGAAATGAATAAGTTCATTCGTTCGATCATTGCGTTTTCGTTAAAAAATAGATTTTTTACGTTCTTCATGGTTGGGTTGCTGACCGTAGCCGGTTTGTTCAGCTACGTCAATACGCCCATCGAAGCCTTCCCCGACGTTACCAACACCCAA
Source organism: Cytophagales bacterium (assembly GCA_038212815.1). GTDB lineage: Bacteria > Bacteroidota > Bacteroidia > Cytophagales > Spirosomataceae > JBBQUC01. The sequence goes on along the minus strand of JBBQUC010000396.1, from coordinate 1,615 downwards.
ATTATTATCGTTACCGAATGGAATGGCCGCTCAGCCGAAGAGGTAGAGCGGTTCGTTACTGTCCCTATCGAGGTAGCCATGAACTCGGTACAGCGTAAAACCAACGTGCGTTCCATTACCATGTTTGGGCTGTCGGTCATGAAAATCATTTTCGAGGACGATGTAGAGGACTTCTTTGCCCGCCAGCAGGTAAACAACCAACTCCGTAACGTTACCCTGCCCGATGGCGTAGAACCCGATATTCAGCCCCCCTACGGCCCTACGGGCGAGATTTTTCGATACACCCTGCAATCGCCCACCCGCGATACCCGCGAACTGCTCACCATTCAGAACTGGCAACTCGACCGCCAGCTGCGGGCCGTGCCGGGTGTAGCCGATATTGTGGCTTTTGGCGGTCGCGAGAAAATTTATGAGGTTAGTGTAAATCCCCTGCAATTGCAGAAATACAGCATTACCCCGCTCGAAATCTACAAGGCCATTACGGAGAATAACATCAATGTGGGGGGCGATGTGATCGAAAAAAATGGACAGGCATACGTCGTACGTGGCATTGGCCTGCTCACCAACATCGAAGACATCGAGAACATTATTGTTGATGATATTAACGACACCCCTATTCTAGTCAAGAACGTAGCGACCGTTACTGAAGCGAACCTGCCCCGCGTCGGCCAGGTGGGTCTCGACCAAAACGACGATGTGGTGGAAGGCATTATTGTGATGCGCAAAGGCGAAAACCCCAGCGAGGTGCTGGCCCGGGTAAAAGCCAAGATTGATGACCTGAACGAAAAAGTGCTGCCATCGGACGTAAAAATGGTTACCTTTTATGACCGCGATAACCTAATGAGGTTCTGCACCAAAACGGTGCTGCATAACCTGGCCGAGGGTATTTTATTGGTAACAGTCATTGTGTTTCTATTCATGGCCGACTGGCGTACTACGGTCATTGTCAGCATCATTATCCCCCTGGCTCTGCTGTTTGCCTTTTTCTGTCTGCGGCTACGGGGTATGTCGGCCAATCTGCTTTCGATGGGGGCCATTGATTTTGGCATTATCATTGATGGCGCGGTGGTAATGGTCGAAGGCATCTTTGTATCCCTCGATCATCTGGCCCACGAGCGCGGCATGGAGAAGTTTAACAAACTCTCGAAACTGGGGCTGATTAAAAAGACAGGTGCCGAGATGGGCAAGGCCGTGTTCTTCTCCAAACTCATCATCATTACCGCCCTTATCCCTATTTTCTCGTTCCAGAAGGTGGAAGGTAAAATGTTCTCGCCCCTGGCCTGGACGCTGGGATTTGCCCTGCTGGGTGCCTTGATTTTTACCCTGACTCTGGTGCCGGTACTGTGTTCCATGCTGCTGAACAAAAACGTTCGGGAGAAAAATAACCCTATCGTCAACTTCTTCGACCGCGCCATTATGGGCGGTTTTGGCTGGACGTATGCCAACAAACGACTGAGTCTGTTACTGGCGGTGGTCTTTATGGGCCTCACCTTTGCGTCGTCGGTGCTGCTGGGTACGGAGTTTTTGCCACAACTGAACGAAGGTGCCCTGTGGGTAGAGGCTAAACTGCCCATGAGTACCTCGTTGAATGAGACCGTAAAGATGGTACGCACCC
>JBBQUC010000395.1:0-4544 GCA_038212815.1 Cytophagales bacterium | reverse complement strand
GACCCCACATTATTAAGGCTCCTGACATCATCCAGAATGAGGCAGTACGGAAACTTGTCCGTTACTTTAAAGGCATCGACCGATAGCCGGTTCAGTTCATCAAGGGCAAGTTTCCGGGGGGGCATACGGTTAACTAAAAATTAGGGGCTAACGAATAGGTTTTGCTTAAAGATTATCCGCTTCAGGCTAATCTGTCAACGTTAATTCACTACTAGTTTTCTGGCCTGAATTAGGGACTGATCCCCGTAGAGCAATACGTGATACGTACCGGCTGCCAACGAGGCAGGCAGGCTGAAGGGTTGCGTATGGGCACCTTCGGCAGCGGGTAGTGCTGACTGCAGGATCAACTGCCCGGCGGTATCATATACTTTTAACGTCAATTGGCCGAATAATGGGTTGGCGGTGTAATCAACTGAAAAGGCACCAGTGGTAGGATTTGGATACACCCTGAAGGTGTCGTTGGTGGTGGCTTTGGTAACGCCCGTAACGGGGGGCAGAATGCCATAGACAACCAACTGATTAGAGAACGTGGCCAGATAAACTTTGCCGTTAGCTACCACAGGGGCATTAAACTTGGCATACAGGCCCAGGTCGTCGCGGTAGCGCACCTGACTGCTGCTCCAGATCAATTTCCGAATATCGCGGGCATCGTAGGCGTCCAGGGTGCCGGGGCGCAGGTCGTGGTTGGCATCGCCCGTGCTGGGCCGGATTACCCACACAATTCCTGTACCGGCCTGCTCGCCCGCACTCGATACGGTGAGTGTGCCGCCGGGCATCCCGTAGTCTAGCCGAATAGTGCCTTTTAGCGTAGCCTCGCTGAATTTCCCGGCCTTCCGGTCAAAAACAAACTGCCTCATATTGTCCGACTCAGCCCAGACATAGACATACTCAGCGGTGTCAGTTTTAGCATAAACGGGGGTTCCATGAATATGTCGGTCATAAATAGTTTGGGTGTTGGCTGCCAGTTCCTGCACCACGCCCTCATTGTCGGGTGAGTATTTGCCCAGGTTTTTGGTGTCGGTCACGTACAGTTTACCCTCTTTAGACCCAGAGAGAATCAGGGTTGTGTTTGGAATGAGCAACACCCCTCCAACGCCATAATCCAGGTCATTTTGTTCGAGGTAGCTATAGTTTTTTGGGGTGAAAAAATCCTGTAATTCGAGCGCACTGTTTAGTTTAAGCAGGCTTTCTCCCCGGTTTATAGCATTATTCGGGTCGTTAGCGGCCCCTACAGAGCCGTTACCGGTAGAGAGGTACAGAAACCCGTTGGCATCGACTGTTGGGCCGGAGCCACTCATCCAGATACCGCCGTTATACCCCATCGGCGTGTTGTTATACACGTACTTTTGAGTCAGCTTAGCGGCATCATAGCCCATTACCCACCCATGATATGGGCCCCAGTCGCAGTGTGAGGCCCAGCAGATATAGACTACCCCGTTGTGCAGGAGCAGAGCGGGGCGTTGGTTGTGCTTTTGCGCGTCGAAGGTAATGGTGCCGCCTGCACTGCCCGCTCCGCTGCCCTTATAGGTGGCCGTTATGAGTACCGGGCTGTTCGGTTTTTCGGCTCCGGTGGCCAGGTCCAGCGCGTGGAGGTACTGCTCATATTTATTAGCCGAATTAAGATCGCGACTCACCACATACAGGGCCGAGCGGGCCGTGTCGATCACGGGTGTGCCCACAATGCCCATGTTGCCGCTAAAATCTTTGTAATTACCATCGCAAGCCCCCGTCATGTCGGCATTGCGGATCACGCGGGCGTTGTTTGGCGTTAAGTTCACTTTCCAGAGTGGAGGGGCGTATAAGTCGGCATCGAAGGCATAGACGGAGTTATTGACCGTGGCCACAAACACCGTGTTATGCACACTGCCTTTTATCGTCAATCCTGCCACTACCAGCGGCTGGGCATAGACCTGGTCATCGACGGGTACAGTAAAAACGGCTCCAAACACCTTACTGTTCACGTTTTGGGTAGTCAGCACTTGCTCGCGATTGTTCCAGCCCGAATGCTGATTATTGTAGCGATGGGTCAGTACAGAGACCGGTTGGGCTAGTGCGAACGGAGAAGCAAGCAGGCAAACGGCAAGCAATCTGATGAAAAAAAAGTGATTCAGGTGGTTCATATAGGGCGATAAATTAATGGCGTTGAGGGCGATTTGGTAGCCATTCTTTCCCCAAAAATAAGTATATTTGCTAATAACATGCCTATCGAATCAGTGAAGCCCACTACTGCAACAAAGCCCCAGCTCAAACGAACAGAAACCCCGCTTAATCGCCAATACAACCAGATTAAAGCCAAATACCCCGGTGCATTGCTGCTCTTCCGTGTGGGCGATTTCTACGAAACCTTTGGCGAAGACGCGGTCAGGGCCAGCAAAATACTTGGTATTACCCTCACCAAACGAAATAATGGCGGAGCCAACGAAGAGTTGGCCGGTTTTCCGCACCATTCGCTCGATACCCACCTGCCTAAACTGGTTCGGGCGGGTGAGCGGGTAGCCATCTGCGACCAACTGGAAGACCCGGCCCTGGCGAAAGGGATTGTTCGGCGGGGGGTTACCGAACTGGTTACGCCGGGCGTGTCGTTCAACGATAATGTGCTGGATACCCGGCGCAATAACTACCTGGCTGCGGTACATTTTGGTAAAGTCGATGATACTTTCGGCGTGTCATTCCTCGATATTTCGACGGGTGAGTTTCTGGCTTCGCAGGGGAATGCGGCTTATGTTGACAAACTGCTGCAAAGTTTTAACCCCTCGGAGGTACTATACTGCAAACGCAACCGGCAGGAGTTTGGAATGCTCTTTGGCGGCACTCCCCCCGGCGATAAATTTCATACCTATACCCTTGAAGACTGGGCCTTTACCTATGAGTTTGGGTATAACTTTCTGAAACAGCATTTCCAGACTACCAGCCTTAAAGGGTTTGGCATTGAGGGGCTGCCCGACGGAATTAGTGCCGCCGGTGCCATATTACACTACCTCAATGAAACCGAACACAAAGACCTCCAGCATATTACCCGTGTTACCCGGCTCGAAGAAGACCGCTATGTGTGGCTCGACCGATTCACGATTCGCAACCTCGAACTGGTGGCCGCCCAGCAGGAGGGGGGCGTACCACTCATCCAGATTCTCGATCAGACCGTAACCCCAATGGGGGCCAGGCTGCTCCGTAAGTGGCTCAGCCTGCCCCTCAAAGAACGTGCCCTGATCGAAGAACGGCTCAACATGGTGGAATTGCTGACGGGCGACTCTGACCTGGCTGAAACGCTGGTGAATCACCTGCGGCACATCGGTGACCTCGAACGGTTGGTCTCTAAAGTAGCCGTTCGGCGGATTAACCCCCGCGAACTGCTGCAACTGAAACGCTCCCTGCAACATGTGCTGCCGGTGAAAGAACTCCTCATCACAAAACTTGCAGAAGGCCCCTTACCTCCCGCAGTAGGGGGTACGCCAGCGGTTCCTCTTTCAGGGGGTAGGGCACTTTCTGTTCGTAAATACGCCGACCAGCTAAACCCGGTGGCGTTTCTGCTCGACCGGATTGACGCTGAACTGCGCGAAGACCCGCCAACGCTGTCGAATCAGGGCGGGATGATTAAGCAGGGAATCAACGCCGAACTTGACGAGTTGACGGCCATTGCGTATTCGGGGAAAGATTACCTGTTGCAATTACAGGAACGCGAGATTCAGCGAACGGGGATTAGCTCGCTGAAGGTAGCTTATAATAAAGTGTTTGGCTATTATTTGGAGGTTACTCACGCCCACAAAAACCGCGTACCCGACGACTGGATCAGGAAACAAACGCTGGTGAACGCCGAACGCTACATTACCCCCGAACTGAAAGAGTACGAAGACAAGATTCTGAACGCCGAAGAGCAGATTTTTCAAATTGAAGCGCGGTTGTTTATGGACATGGTGATGGCCGCTGGTGAGTACGTAGGGGCTATTCAGCAGAATGCCCGTGTGCTGTCGGTGCTGGATGTGCTGGCCTCGTTTGCGCGAGTAGCCGTTAAAAACAGGTATGTACGACCCCAGATTAACGACAGTAAAGTACTGACGATTAAAGATGGTCGCCATGCCGTGATTGAGCAGCAACTGCCGCCCGGCGAGTCATACATTCCAAATGATGTCTATCTCGACGATCAGACCCAGCAGATCATCATCATTACGGGGCCAAACATGGCGGGTAAGTCGGCCCTGCTACGGCAAACAGCCCTGATTGTGCTCATGGCGCAGTCGGGGAGTTTTGTGCCGGCTTCGTCGGCCGAGATCGGGATTGTCGATAAGATTTTTACCCGCGTGGGGGCTTCTGATAACCTCTCTCGGGGCGAAAGCACGTTTATGGTCGAGATGACCGAAACGGCCAGTATTCTCAACAACCTGAGCGAACGCAGCCTGATTCTGATGGACGAGATTGGGCGTGGCACCAGCACCTACGATGGGGTGTCTATTGCGTGGTCTATTACTGAATATTTGCATAATAAGACCGACTGCCGACCCAAAACCCTGTTTGCTACCCATTACCACGAGTTGAATGATTTGGCAGCC
>JBBQUC010000394.1:0-4556 GCA_038212815.1 Cytophagales bacterium | reverse complement strand
CTGGATGGTTCCGGGATGGACTGCCCCAACCCATAATACCCATGCCCATCTATTCCCCAGGCTACCCCCCGGCTGCGGCCCTTGCCCGGAAAATCGGCCCGGCGCGTCCACTTGTTTTGGGTAGGGTTGTATTCGTAGAGTCTCACGGGTGCTCCTTCTACCAGCACATAGCCTTTAGTCCCGACCACAAACGTCTGGAGTTGGGTTACATTCTGGAGTGGAAACGGCGCGCGGGGCCGAAAACCTTCCGTGGGGTCTTCATAGCAATTGAAATACCAGCAATAATTTCGCTGGGCAGCTTCGAGTACATAGACTGATGAGTTAATCACAAAAAAAACCGTGGGCGCATCGGCCCCTACATAGTTGGGTAAGCGGCCCAGTGGAGTTAAGTAGCAATCTTTCAGGTATTGTATCCTATTTACACTTTCAGGATGGGCAATGTTTCCCAAACCAGTAAAAAATCTGGGCCTACCTGCGATGTCGAAGATGGTAAATGAGACAGGGTTGTAGCGAAGGAGTACATCTGTTTGTGTTTTGGTCCAGCGGTCAAATGGAACAAAATAAGCCCATTTTTCTTCCAGTGATTTCGTACCGTCGAGAGTTTTCAGACTTACTTCCACCGTAGTATATTCTCCCCTGCTTCCGCTGCTAGTACTGTTCGGCTGCGGCAGGGATTCTGTATCCGTAATACCCGATAGCTGTGTCCAGTTGCCCGTTGCAAAAGTAGGTGGCGTAACTGGCATAGCCACCGGATCGACCGGCACCCTGGGCGACTGGCAGGTGGCGAACGAGAGCAGTAAAAGCACGTATAGTTGTTTCATGACCCTTACCATCCGGTTGGTTTTACATCAGTGCCGCCCGTGCAGAGATTCTGGCGGTAAATTGGGTTTACATACGATACCTGCTGTTGCACATAAGCCTGGGTGTACTTGTCAACGTCGGGCGTAATCAGGAGTTTTTTGCGCGATACCGCCGACACAACAAAATAACCTAAGCCCCGGTCAGTGGTATCGGCCCGGTTGCGCACGTTACCTTCGATGGGCGCGGGCAACGGGTCGAAAATAGTGCCGGTGCGCTCCTGTTGCTCCCGATACAGCCGGTAATACTGAAACGCCGACCGGCTGAGTGAATATTGCGCTACTTCCAGAAACTGCTGCACCCGGCTCCAGATGGGCGAGAACAGCACGGGCCGCTGCCGAATGGGGTTGCCGTCGATGAGTTGATCCGACAGAATATTGGTAGCCTTATCATCGAAATAAACCCAGGTGGTTGGGTTAAGCCCACATTGCCGCCCGCTGAAACCATAAGCCCGCCAGAGGTAGTAGTTCTGTACACCCGGTGGGTCTTGCGTGTCCACACTGATTTGGTAGCCATCGGGGCGGGTATCGCGGTCAGTTTCTACAACGGTATAGGTCAGTTGGTCGATAGGCGGCACGGCCACCATCTTTTCGGGTTTAGTAGTAAATACGCGGCCATCGGGCAGGGTGATGCTGAGGGTATAGCTGCGCCCCACGCGCCCAATAAATGCCGGGTCGGTGGTTTGGTAAAGACCCGGTTGCAGGAAGTATTGCTGCGTCAACTGGATAGAATCGCCAGCATTGCTGCTGATGACCACCCTCGCCCCATTCACGGCCTGCTGCGCCGACAGATACCGGGCCGACGAGGTGAAGGTGCCCGTAAAGGATAGCCGCACCGAATACGGCACCGGCTCGTTGGTAATCTGCCCTTCCACCACCAGCCTGGGCTGTTCATTCCGTACGGGTAGTTGTACCTCGTCGATGCAGCCCAGCAATAAAAGCGCGGGTAGCCACAGTATCTTTTTCATGCGCTACCAATAAAAGTTGTACGACAGCGACGGGATGGGTGCGCCAAACACGGCAAGCTGGTATGAGCGCGTGAGGGTGTTGTAGCGGGTAAAATACACTGAATACGGGTTTTTGCGCCCATAGGCGTTATAGACCCCCACTACCCAGGTGCTGTAGTGCGGCTGACTGCTGGTTTTGCGGGTGCTTTTAATGAACGAAATGTCCAGCCGATGCGTGTCAGGAATTCGGTCGAGGTTGCGTTGCGAGTAGTTGACTACGGGTGTATCGTTGATGCGATACACCCCATCGGGGAAGGTGGCCGGGCGACCCGTGATATAGACAAAATTGGTGCTGAATGTCCAGCGGTTGCCCAATTGGTATTGCAGGGTGACGGCCAGGTTATGCGGGCGGTCGTTGTATGACGGATACCACCGCCCCTGGTTCACGGCCTGGTCGGGGAAATCGGTGAGGACGCGGGTAAACGTGCGGGCGTAGGTATAGGCCAGTTGTCCCGTGAGCCGTCCCTTGGTTTTCTGCACACTAGCCTCCACCCCATAGGCATAGCCTTCGGCCCGCAGCAGGTCAGTTTCGAGGGCGGGGTTCAAAATCAGGTTGGCTCCGTTGCGGTACTCCACCAGGTTGCTGAGCTTTTTGTAATAACTTTCAACTCCTACTTCATAATCGTTGTCTTTGCTGTTATGAAACAGACCGGCAGCCCATTGGTTGGCCAGTTGGGGCGGAATGAAGGGGTCGGCCAGTTTCCAGAAATCGACGGGCGAGATGGCCGTAGTGTTCGAAATCAGATGCAGGTACTGCCGCATCCGGTTGTAGCTTAGTTTCAGGGCGTTTTGTTTACCCAGTCCCAGCCGTAACCCCAGCCGGGGTTCAAACCCGCCGTAGGTGCGGATCACCTGCCCATCGGTGTAGCGCAGGGTATCGGCAATCGACTCTACAGAGCGCGGAGTACCTGACTCATAACCAAACACCTGCCCCGGCCCAATGTTCTGGTACTGCACATAGCGCAGGCCCGCCTGAATGGTCAGAAACGATGCGGCTGTCCACTCGCCACTCACATACCCGGCCCCCTCGCGCCCCTGCTCTTTCTCCGATACAAACCGCCTAACGCTCGATTCAAGGTTGGTGGGAGTCAGGTCGCCGGGGGTGGTTTGGTAGTGGGTAAGGCTACCACCAGTTTCCAGTTTCAGAGCCTCTGAGGGCGACCAGAGAGCGAATACCTTCGCTTCGCGCTGCTGGATTCCAGCCCGAAAATCGTATTGTAAATACTGCTTGATTCCCTGGTTACCAAAGGTGTAGTCGCTCTGAAACGCCTGCACCCCTACCGACAGGGCCGGGCCGAACCGCCCATTCCAACTGCCCGATACCAGTGTGGAGGCTCCATAATAGATAGTGTCCTGCGGAAACTTGAACTCGTCGTATGAGCGGTAAGCCGACAGGCTAATCCGGTGGTTGGCATTGGGGGTCCAGAGCAGTTTGGCGTTGAGGTCGTAGAAAAACGCTTTATTCTGGTTAGTGGGCGCTGGAAACTGGTGCATAATCCAGTTTGGGTAGGCCACCCGCCCGCCCACCAGCAGGGTCAGTTTGTTTTTAATCAGCGGTCCATCGGCCGCAAACCGCGCCGTAAGCGGGCCAATGCCACCCGTAAAGTGCCAGCGGTCGGTTTGGCCGGGCCGCACGCCCATGGTCAGCAACGATGACAGCCGCCCGCCATAACTGGCCGGAATCCCGCCTTTGTAGAGGGTAATGTCCTGTACAATATCGGGGTTGATGCTGCTCAGAAACCCCAACAGGTGGCTGGTACTGAACAGCGGGGCACCATCCAGCAGCACCAGGTTTTGATCGACCCGTCCACCCCGCACATTGAAGCCCCCCGCACCCTCGCCTACCGTGGTAACGCCCGGTTGCAGGGTTAGGGCTTTCAGAATATCCGTCTCACCAAACACCACGGGTATGCGCTTGATTTGCTGGATGCTCAACTGGATTTTGCTCATCTCCACGCTCTTCACGTTGCGGTCTTCGCGTCCGGCCCGCACCTCCACCTCCTCCAGTTGCAGCACTTTGGGGTCGAGCTTGATGGTAATGGTCTTGGATTCGTTCATGTTCACCCGCTCGCGGATGCTGCGATACCCCACGGCCGACACCTGGATGCCGTAGTAGGCCGACGACAGCGGGAAGAAGAACTGGCCGGTGCTGTCGGTAATACCCCCGCCCCCCGTCTCGAGGATATAAATACTGGCTCCGGCAATGGGCTTACCCGTATTGGCATCCTGCACGGTGCCGCTGAGGTTATACCCCCGCTGTGCGAAGGTGAGGGAAGAGATGCAAAGAAACGAGAGTAAAAGAACGTTCTTCATGCCAGGCACTGCCAAATAATCGCACAAGTTAACGTTTTTCAGCCTCGCTGGCGTTAAAAAGCTACGCCTACGAGTTTTCGCAGGCGTAGCGCAAAGGCATGGATCGCACCATCAGCGTGGTTGAGCTAGTTGCCGCCGGATGCGCCGGTTCTCTAGTTGCAGCCTGCTGAGTTGCTGTTGCTGCTTTTTTTGGGTGGTCAAACTGAGGTTTATCCGTTGCTGCTGGTCAATGGCATACAGCGTAAGTTCTTCTATTTTCTCCAAAAGTTTGGCGGTCAATTGGGCCATATCTGCCCCAGCTCGTGCCATATCTGCTGCCGATGGAATGCCCGGCAAATGGCCTTGCTCCTGCGTATACCGGGCTACATCGGATAAAGGC
>JBBQUC010000393.1:0-4589 GCA_038212815.1 Cytophagales bacterium | reverse complement strand
CTCCAAACTGGGTGTCCAGATAGTTGGTTTCGCCCCACAAACTGGCGGCTACGGGGGCAATGCCCGCAATCCGGCTTTTGGTCAGATTGGCAATGGCAAGCGCGTAGGCCATAAAGCCCCCGCCCGAATGTCCCGTTACATAGACCCGACTCTTATCAATACCGAATTTCTTGTGAAAGTAATCAATCAGATCGGCGATGAACTGCACATCGTCGGGCGCGTTGGCATCGTTACCGTTATCGCCCGACCCCGCCAGATTATCAGCGAATTTGTTCCATTGTATGCTTCCGGCTACAGTACCCGAATTCGGGTAAACCGCGATGGCGTTCTGCGCCAGGCCCAGCGCGTTGAAGTTGGTATAGCCCATAATACCCGCTCCAGTGCCGCCATCGCCGTGGAGAACAATCAGTAAGGGGAGGTTACAGGCAGGGGTAGCACCTGGCAGGGCGTAAGTGAACGTGCGGGTGCGCGGATTGGCGTTTTGGAGATTGCTCGTCACACTAATGCTGCCCGTTGCTGTGACACTCGTAGCGGGGTTTACCGTAACCGGCACCAGCATACCGCTACTCTGCGAGGTACCCGACTCATTGCGGCAATAAACAATATACGTAGTACTGACCGTAGGCGAGACGACAATGGAAGCCGTGTAGGTACTGGGATACCAGAAGTAGCCATACCCCGCATCGCATCCACTGGCTGTGAGCGTTACCGACTGCCCCACCGTAATGGTCGCCGATGCAGGCGTAACGGTTGGCGGGGTAGGAGACACTGCTGCCGGTACTTCCGACGTGGCCCCGCTACTGCCCATTGTGGCCGTCAGGCCATCGAAGGGGCTTAAAATTCCCGTTGTGGGTATCATCTGCCAGACAGGAGATGGCGGAATATAGTCGGAACCGAGCGTGGTAATGCGCTGGTCGTTGATATAGAGATTCGAGCCAATCCGCCCAATACCGGCAAAACGGGCATTGACTACACTAAAAATGGTTGTGTTAACCGGCGCAATGGCACCCGATGCCCCCGCCACCAGTGATGCGCTGATTTTTACGATTGACCCACCTGATGCGTTGGGCGTGGGTGAGTCTGGGCCGTTCTGGTTAGCTATCCACAAGTTGCCGCCCGCATCGAACCCGATGCCCAACGGCTGCGAAAACAGATTGACCGGCTCGCCCGCCGTGTTCATAAACCCCGCGCCAGATGTCACAAACTGGCCGGGCGTACCCGCGCCAATTGCCCACTTCAACAGCCGGTTATCGGCGAGGTCGGTAGCCCAGAGATTGCCACTGGCATCGAACGCCAGCCCACCAATAATGCCGTTTGTATTAATAGCAGTAGGCATGGTGAGGTCGCCCGCTACATCATAAACCCCGCCCGCGCTGCGCGTAAACTGGCGTACCCCCCGACTGGTGCCGGAGAGTCCCACAAACAATGCTCCCGACGGGTTTATGGCTAAACAGGCCGGGCTGGAGCCGAGCGGAATATTGGTGGTACTACTAAAAAAAACCGACCCATCGGCCACCCGAACATTTTTATACTGGACAACGCCATAGGTGGAAGCCGAAACTAAACTGGGATTATCGTAGGCCACCAGGAGGTCACTTCCAAAGAACGCTAACCCTTTAATTTTATACGAAACAGTGGCTCCCGAAACGGTTGTGAAGCGGGCAGGCATGGATGCTGCCAGTGCAGCTGGTCGAAGTTTTACCGTCACGAACCCGATGGTGGTAAAGTTAAGTGGAGCCGACAGCATTCCCCGGTCAACTGTATGTGGCTCACTCGGCAGATACCGAACTGCCACTGTCACCGACCGGCCATTGCTCTGATTCGTCCTGTTCCGGCAATAGGCCGTATAGGTGGTGGTAGCGGCTGGGGTCACGCTGATAGCAGCGGTTACGGCCCCTGTATTCCAGTAATAGGTGTTACCCGGTGCACAGCCGCTGGCGGTGAGTGTAACGGGCGTTCCCTGTTCAAGACCAACTGCCGAGGGTGAGAGCGACGGTGCGGGTAATACAGTTACGGCCGCATTGGTGCCGCTACTTTGCGTGGCTCCGCTCTTGCAATAGGCCGTGTAGGTGATGTTGGCCGTTGGCGATTTGGTGATGGCGGCTGTAACCTCGCCTGTACTCCAGGCGTATGTATTACCAGCCGCACACCCACTGGCTGTCAGCGTAACGGTCTGCCCAATGTTGATAGTTGTCGATGCGGGGGTGACGGTCGGGTTGCCCAGCCCGGCCGGGAACACGCTGGCCGGTGCATCGGCCATCTGGCCGTTGCCGGGGTACGTGGCCGTAATGCCCACGTCGGTTAGTGCGCCGGTGCTGATATTCACTTTCCAGACGTTGCCATTGCCCTGATCGTTCACAAAATAGTCGGAGCCTACTTTGCCCATGCCGCCAAACTTGGCCGCGCTGGTGCTGTATATGGTCGCGTTGCTACCTGTAATGGTGCCACCGGCCCCGCTCAGTAGCGACGCACTCAGTTTTACTAATGAACCGCCTGTAGCATTAAGGGAGGGGCTGTACCCATCGTTATTATTGCCTATCCACAGATTACCTCCGGCATCGAAAACCAATCCTTCGGGCAGCGAAAACAGATACACCGATGTGCCACCCGAATTGGGAAACTGGCAGTTGGTGGGCGACGCACATTTGAATTCGACGGGCAACCCGGCCCCGGCTGTCCATTTCAGGATGCGGTGGTCGGAGAGGTCGGTGGCCCACAGGTTACCGCTGGCATCGAGGGTGAGGCCGCCAATTCCGCTGTAAAACTGCGAATTGGTTACGGCAGGCATGGTTAAGTTGGTGGAGGCACTATAGTTGCCGCTTCCGTCCCGAACAAATTTCTTCACCACCCGATTCCCCGCGCCAAACCCACAACCCACGTACAGATTACCGGAGGCATCGACGACAATTTCGGTGGTTACAGTACTGGTTACGACCTTAACGGCGGAGGTAAACGTAGCCGAACCACCCGATACCTGAACGCCTTTAAAATGCAGGAACCCATCGCTGCTTGGTCCGTCGTAGGCCACAAACATATCGGTGCCGTAAAAAGCCACTCCATTGGGCTTATAATTAGTACCCGATACCGTAGTGTTGAGTGTGCCAAGTTGTACGGCTGGATTACTACTCAGATCGTAGAAAATAATGTAGCCGGCATTATAATACGGCACGGCTATTTTCTGAGCCTGCACAGTGGTCAGGGCAAGGAGCCAGCCGAGGGCGCAGCCAGGCAGGTATTTTCTGTACGTCTTCATCGTAGTAAGAGTTAGGCCTAATGCGGTACACCTGTTTTACTCACGACCAGACACACGGCCTTGTCGTTCCATGCCGGTGGCAACACCTCAGCATTGCCCGCTACTTCCAGTCGTGAACCCGTTTGATCAGGCCCATCGAACAACTCACAGAAGTAGCCTTCGCCCACTTTGATGGAGCTTATGGCATTCGGTCGCACTCCCAATAGTCTCCCGAAGCGACGACCGGGCAAATCGGGTTCATAAGGCAGGTTATACACCCCCTCATCAAATTGCTGCGACCGAGCCCGCGAAAACGGGCCAAGCGATTGAAGACTCTCGCGATTGTATTTCCAGTCTTCATAGACCTTCACCCCTTTAAGCCCCGGTTCTTTACCACTCGGCTGGAAGTGATCGCCAAAACCAGGAATGATTTTAGCCATGATTTCGCCCGTAATTTCCCAGTCGCCTGCATCGCTCGACCACCGTTTTGACAGGCTGGTAGGTTGTGTCGTGACTATCGTATCGGATTTAAAGGTGAAGTTTTCGCTGCCAATTTGCTGGTCTGGCCCAACTATACCCGCCCAGATGGTCTCGAACCCATTCAGGTTACTGCGTACGGCTGCTTCAACTGCCTTCCCAATGGCCTCGTTGATAGCCTCGTTGTCAATTTCCTGATGGGCCATATTGACGAAGCTAATCTGCTGATTCAGTTCGCTGGTGAAAGCTGAAGCCAGGGCATCATAACCCGCCAGTACGGAGGAATCTGTCAGGCCGTCTTCCTCCATCAACACACACAAAACACCAATGGTAGCAGGCAAATCGACAATGCCAGGGCTGACGGGCTGGAGTATTCCTTTAGCTGCATCGCTCAGTGGAATCGGTTTTAGCGTAGTTGTCCATTCACCAATAGCAGGTGGAATGGGCAGGTCATTACCGGCATCGACATTAGTATGAAGCAAATTACCGTGTGCGCCGTTTCGCCGGTCAACCACCGCCACGCCTTCGAGAGCAGCCTGGTCATTTAACCGAACGGTTTCGCCATCTACTTTAAAAAAGAGCGTCCAGAGGTAAGGCTCTGCCGTACCAGGCCCATCGGCCTCATCGAAGCAATGTAGATTCGAGAGTTTCACCGTTACAGTCAATAGATTGTTCATGTCTGGTTTGTTTAGGGGGATAGTCGGAAAGAGCTGCGTGTAAATGTATGGTTCTGCGGGATTACTCTACCGGAAGATTTTAGGGTGCCTCTGAAAGAAAGCGAGTCGTAACTCCAGCCAGCGGTAAGCACGGTCTAAACTGGCCAACCACTCATCCCATAAAGCCACCGCTTTATCAGCCAGCCACTCCTCCAACTTGTCCT